>CALCNF010000023.1 GCA_937897815.1 uncultured Pseudomonadota bacterium
CCGACCCTCGGACTCAGCCTCCGGTGTACCGCCGCGCCAGGCCCGATAGGCCTTGAGGTACGACGCCTCAAAATGTCGCGCCTGAGCGTCCATGGACGACCCGACATGGGCCACGCTCACGCCGTAGCGCTCGCGCTCTTCCCCCAAGGGGATACGGGGCTTACGGCGGCTCACGTTCGACGCGAGGGGAAGGTAGGTCACCCGCTCGAAGCCAGCGGCGCCAAAGGCCTCCACCTGGGACTCCCGGTAGGTGAATAGATGAAGCCACTCAGTCGTGCCCTGCGCGAGCAGGATGCGGTCGGTCGTCGGGTCAATCTCCCAGCAGGCCACAGGAACGCCATGCCGAGCGCCGAGGGCCTCGATCCCCTTCACATAGTTGATCCCGAGGATCAGCTCGGGCGCGGCCCGTCGCACCGAATGATCGATCTCGGCCACGCCTACCCGGCGCAGCTCGAGGGGTAAGACCCCGAAGCCCAGGTCGCGAATGGCCTCGGCCACGTCATCAATAAAGAGGCCGCCTGTGCACAGGCAGACCATCTTGGAGGGCGCTCCAAACTCCCAGAGCAGGGCCTCCGAAGCGTAGAGGGCAAAGAGGAGCGGGTGGGCGACCAGCTGGAGCTCGTCGCGCCGCTTGAGGACGTCGAGGAAGTCCACACCCATGAGGACGCTGAGCTGGCCGCGGGCGAGCGCCTCGTGAACCTCGACCGCGTAGAAGACATTCCGGATCAGCGCGAGGTCGCGGTCCCACAGCGTCACCGAGTAGCCGGCCTCAAGCAGCTCCACGAGGACACGGGGATCCCCCGCGCCGAACAAGAAGACCTCAACGCCCTCCTCCAGATCCTCGAAGAGCTCCGCTCGGATGGCCTCGTCGAGAGCGAGGGGCAGCGACCGGGTGCGATGCTGCAGCATGACCCGTCCGTCCTGACCCTGAATCAGGTGCGTATCGACGACCGGCCCACAGAGCCGCTCTGCGACCGTTCGCTGGGCGATGGCGAGGGCGCCAATATTGGCCTCGATGCGCGCCTGTCTTGGGTTCGTCGACGACATCCCACGACCCTAAAGGAGCGACTTGATCTTGGCCAAGAACCGCCCCCCCCCAAAGGACGAGGTGCTGTACCCCAAACGAACAGAGGCCGGTCGGGTCACCCCGACCGGCCTCCGCCGATTCTATTTGTGAGCGCGGGAGCTTAGAAGTTCCCGTTCTTCACCTTCACGATGGAGTCGCTGTAGCCGAAGTCGAGCAGCTGGCTTCCCGTGTGGGAGCCGTAGAAGCGCTCAGCCGGATCCATGATCCAGTCGTCAAAGCTCACGTCCGCCTCCCGGATCTCAAACCCGTAGTAGGTGTGGTCCGGGTGGTCCATGCCGTAGAAGAAGTTACGTCCCATCGCCGCCGACATCAGCAGGCTTACGGGCAGCTCGGTCTCGTCCTGCTTCCAGTTGTTCTGGAGACCATCACCGGCCTTCTCACCGAGAACCTTGTGCTCCGTGCCCTTTCCGTCGCGCATGTAGAGGTTCACGTACACATCCGGGTCTCCAGCACCGAAGCCCTCGAAGTCGCCGTTTCCGTCGTAGATGTAGAGGTCGACCATCGTCACCTCAACCGCGTACGGGTTGTAGGTGTACTGGTAGCTGAACTCTCCATCCCAGTTCGGGTACTGGCGACGCACGAGGCTGGCCGGATCGTAGAGGATCTCGCCCCAGGGCTTCCCGGCGCCCAACATCTGGTCATTGTAACGCCAGGGAGCGTTGCTTCGGTTGGTGTCGTTATCGTCACCGGCGAAGCGACCGAAGGCATCAAAGAGCTGGTTGATCGGGCCGACCTGGTTGCGCTTGGCCCAGAGGCTGCTCTTGAGCTCCTTGAGCGCGTAGCTGGCCACGCCCGTGTTCACCTGCGGCGTACCGGCCTGCCAGCCCCACTTCATCACCCAACCGTTGTCCTCGGGGAACCCGTTGTTCTGCCAATTGTGGCCGTTGTAGATGTTGTGGCTCTTCGCGTAGATGTTGATGATCGGTCGGTCATGGCCGGAGGAGTTGTCGAAGGCGATCTCTCCATCCACGAGACCCGCGAGCTCGGAGTCGGCCGGAACGTACCGGTAGAAGCTGTTCTCGGTGGTCGTCTCCATCAGCTCCAGGGTTCCCATGGAGTTGCCCTCATCGAGACGAATCACGAGGAGCACCGACCGCATCACGTTCTCATACTGAGTCCCGCCGAAGATCGCGTCGGACCATCGCCAGGGGAAGTAGAAGTTGTAGGTGATGTACGCGTGGGTCTCCGTCTTCACGTAGGAGTAGTAGGAGATGGCCGGCTTGTCGTAGCTGTTGACGTGATCGCCGTTGTTGCCCGCGATCTCGTCGCCGTCGAACTCCACGTCCGTGAAGAAGTCCCAGCCGAGCTTGCTGTCGACCGAGGAGGTGTCGAGGTAGACGACCGGCGCCCAGTAGTCCCAGTACTTGGGAGCCTCGCACACGCCGATCTCAGCCGAGAGGTTGCACCAGGTACCAGCCTGGCAGTCACCGTCCTGCTCACAGCCCTCGCTCACGACGCAGATCTCGTCCAGGCCGTCCTCAGAGCAGTCCTGGTTGATGCCGTCATCGCAGATGTCCTCGGCGTCCGGGTTCGAGGTGGCGTCATTGTCATCGCAGTCGGTGCCCTCTTCGCAGTCGTCCGCGATGGCGTAGAAGCCGTCCTCGTCCTCATCCACGCAGGTCTCGGGGCACTCGGGGTCCACGAGGTCACAGTCCTGATCGATACCATCACCGCAGATCTCGTTCTGCTTGGCCTCGATGCTGGTGTTGATCGTCGGGTCCTGATCATTGCAGTCCGAGCCGAGGCAGTCGGCGCCCTCGCCGTAGAGGTCACCGTCCGCGTCGATGCAGTCGATCTCAGGGCAGATGGCGTCGCCGTCCTCTGAACAGTCCTGGTTGATGCCGTCCTCACAGACGTCGGTCTCTCCCGGGTTGATGTCGGCGTTGGCGTCGTCGCAGTCCTGAGGCGGGCAGTAGCCGTCACCGTCGGCGTCGAGCTCCTCGGTGCACTCCACCGGCTCGGCCTCTTCGTCGCCGTCGACGCAGTCGTCGTCCTTACCGTTGCCCGGGATCTCCGCGCTGTCAGGGTTCACCGACTTGTCGGTGTCGTCGCAGTCAGGACCCTTACAAGCGGGTCCCTCACCGAAGCCGTCGCCGTCCTCGTCCGAGCAGCCGCACTTGTCCTCGAAGTCGGTCGAGCAGGCGTCGCAGACGTCCTCACAGCAATCGCCAAAGGTGAAGCAGCCCGAGTCGCACTGACACTCCAGGGCGTCATCATAGTCACCGCAGCGACCCTCGCAGGATCCGGGCAGGGTCGCGATCTCGCACAGACCCTCGACGCAGGAGGCGCCGCCACCACACTCGCCGCAGCTTCCGCCGCATCCGTCATCGCCGCACTGCTGTCCCTCAGCGCAGCTGGGCTCGCAGCCGGTGCACAGGCCGCCGCTGCAGCCCGCATCGGCGCAGTCCGTCTTGAGCTCGCCCTGGTTGCCACAGGAGTCGTACCAGTAGACGTTGCCGTCCGCTCCGCAGCTCGTGGTGGCCTCGTCGGTGCATCCGCACGAACCCTGAGCGTCACAAGCCGAGCCCTCGGGGCAGGTGCCGCAGACGCCGCCGCAGCCGTCGCCGCCGCACTCCTTGGCCGCACCGTCGTCGGTCACGCAGTTCGGAACACACTCACACGCCTGGGGGTAGAGGGCTGAGCAGTTGTCACAGAAGTCGTCGCAGCAGTCGCCGACCTTGCCGCAGTTCTGATCGCACTGGCAGCTCGCGTTGGGGTCGTACGCGCCGCCACACTTGCCGAGGCAGGTGTCGCCGCCGGGCTCAACGCCCTGCTCACACTGACCACTGAAGCAGGTGGATCCCTCCGGGCACTCACCGCAGCTTCCGCCACATCCATCATCGCCGCAGACCTTGCCGCCGTTGCAGCTGGGCTGGCAGGCGGTGTTGTCGATCTCATCGTCGCAGTTGTTGTCGATCCCGTCGCCGGGGATCTCGGGAGACGTCGGCTTGATGCTCGCGTCACCGTCGTCGCAGTCCGTTCCGTCCGGGCACTCTTCCGACTTGATCTTGAAGCCGTCGCTGTCGGCGTCCGCGTCACAGGCACATCCCAGGTCCGCGCCGCCGGGGCTGCAAGCCTGGTTGATGCCATCACCGCAGATCTCGGGCGCGCCCTCGTAGATCGCAGGATCGTTGTCGAGACAATCGCGACCGGACGGGCAATCGAGGGTGAGGCCCAGCTGGCCATCTCCATCGAGATCAAAGCAGCCGGCGGGGATAGGCGCCGTGCCCGGGCTCGTGGTGTCATCATCACCACAGGCCACGACCATGGAGGCGCTCAAAAGCGCCACGAAACAGTACTGAAGGATGCTGGAACGCATTGGATTTCCTCTCATCGATAAATAACGCACAAGGCGTCTCTTGAACCGCTGAGGAACCGACCCGACAGACTGCCCCCAGAGGTCTGGGGAGGGGCGCGTTTTGCCGGAGCCTAAGACAGGTGTCAAGAGTGGGGGCGCAAAGAAGAGCAGGACTGAGCGCTCGGATCAATGTCTGGGCACACCCTTTGCTGACGACCAAACAGCGCAGGGAGCTCCATCCCCCTGTAAGTTCAACTCCTGTCTTCGGCGCACCAGGCCCCGAGCAAACGTGATGTCTCTCGGACTCGGGAGGTTCGCGGTACTCGGGATCAGAGGCGCCCGATCGTAGGGCCCTCGTACTCCGAGCCCAGGAGGGCGCTCAGGCCAGGCGCTCGACCTTCGGCGATCGGATGGCCTCGATGTTCGCCTGAACCTCCGCCGGCGGGGCGGCTGTCCATCGCGTCACCAGCCCCATCACCGCGAAGTTGATCACCATGCCGATGGAGCCGATCCCCTCAGGGCTGATCCCCCAGAGCCAGTTCTCGGCCGTGTTGGCCGCCGGGTTCACGAACTTGAAGTAGATGATGTAGGCGGCCGTGAAGCCGATACCGGCGAGCATGCCCGCGATGCCCGCCTCCTTGGTCGCCCGCTTCCAGAAGATCCCAAGAACGATCACGGGGAAGAAGCTTGAGGCGGCCAGCCCGAAGGCGAAGGCCACCACCTGAGCGACGAAGCCCGGCGGGTTGATGCCCAGGTAGCCGGCGACAAACACGGCCGCCGTCGAGGCGATACGCGCCCAACGGAGCTCCTCTTTCTCCGTCATCTCGGGCCGCAGCATCTTCTTGCCCAGGTCGTGAGCCACCGCCGAGGAGATGACGAGCAGCAGACCCGCCGCCGTCGAGAGCGCAGCCGCCAGGGCGCCGGCGGCCACGAGCGCGATCACCCACGCAGGTAGGTTGGCGATCTCGGGGTTGGCCAGGACCATGATGTCGCGGTCAACGTACAGCTCGTTGGGACCGGAGGTAAGCGTGTTGTCGAGCAGCCGCTCTCCGCGAGCCCCTCGCGCCATGGCGCCGTCCTCGGAGGCGACGAACGACGGCTTGCCCTCGAAGGCCTTACCGGGGCGGTAGTCGATCTTCCCGTCGCCATTCTTATCGGTCCAGGCGAGCAGCCCGCTCTTCTCCCAGTTCTTGAACCAGTCGGGAGCCGCCTCGTAGGAGGTCTGCGAGATGTCCTGAATCAGGTTCGCCCGGGCGAAGGCCGCCACCGCCGGCGCGCTCGTGTACAACGTGCCGATGAACAGGAGGGCCCACAGGGCGCTCCAACGGGCGGCCCGAACGTTCTTTACGGTGTAGAAACGGATGATCACGTGGGGGAGCCCGGCGGTCCCCACCATGAGGGCCAGGGTGATGGCGAAGACGTCGATCATGGACTTCTTTCCGCCCACAAACGCTCCAGTGTACTCGGGGAACCCGAGCTCGCGATGAAGCTCGTCGATGAGGACGAGCAGGGTCTTGCCCGCGTTCGGCCCCTCGCTGATCGTCGAACCGAAGCCCAGCTGCGGGATCGGGTTGCCCGTGAGATCGCTCGAGATGGCCACCGCCGGGATCAGGAAGGCGACGATCAAGACGCAGTACTGAGCCACCTGGGTCCAGGTGATCCCCTTCATGCCGCCCAGGGTCGCGTAGAAGAAGACGATCACCATCCCGATGACCACGCCTACGTCGATGTCCACCTCGAGAAACCGTGAGAACACGACCCCGACGCCGCGCATCTGACCGGCGACGTAGGTGAAGGAGACGAAGATGGCGCAAAAGACCGCCACGAGACGAGCGGCGTTGGAGTAGTAGCGGTCACCCACAAAGTCGGGAACCGTGTACTTGCCGAACTTGCGCAGATACGGGGCTAGCAGCAGCGCCAGGAGGACATAGCCGCCGGTCCAGCCCATCAGGTACATGGCGCCTGTGTAGCCCATAAACGAGATCAGACCCGCCATAGAGATGAAGGACGCCGCGCTCATCCAGTCAGCCGCGGTGGCCATGCCGTTGTACACGGCGGGGATACCCTGTCCGGCCACGTAGAAGCCCTTGGTGCTCCGGACCCGCGTCGCGATAGCGATGCCGATGTAGAGGGCGAAGGAGAGCCCGACGAAGATCGTCGTCCAGGTCTGGATGCTCATGAGGCACCCCCGTCGGCCTCATCGCCTGGGAGCTCCGCGCTCGCCGCCTCCTGGCCTTCTCCAGCCCCGTAGGATTCATCGATCCGGTCCATCTTCAGGCAGTAGATGAGGATCAGAACAATGAAGACCATGATGGAGCCCTGCTGGGCGAACCAGAAGCCCAGGGGAAAGCCGCCCATGTGAATCTCATTCAGTGGCTCTACAAAGAGAATGCCGGCGCCGTAGGAGACGATGAACCACACGACGAGCAAGAGCCCGACCAGCTTCATATTCGTTCGCCAGTATTGCGCGGCCTCGGTCTGTTCTTGGTCCTGCATGGAGGCTCCTGATCCTGAGATCCACACTCGACCGTAGGTCGGAGCTTGGGGCGCGACAAGAAACACCCCAGCCCAAGGAGATGGCCGCCGAGCCTTTACAGGCCGGCCTGACGCGCGGTAGCACGACGCCATGAACTACCTAGAACTGGCCAACTCAGTGCTCGAAGGACACGTCATCACCCGGGATGAAGCCCTGGCGATGATGGCCGTGCCCGACGAGGAGGTCTCTCAGCTGCTCGAAGGCGCCCTCGTGCTCCGCGAGCGCCACTTCGGCCGCGACGTCCGCGTTCATGTGCTCCAGAACGCCAAGAGCGGCGCGTGTCCTGAGGACTGCACCTTTTGCTCCCAGAGCGTTCGCTACCCGAGTCCAGTCGAGCGCTACAAGACCCAGACGGTCGACGAGCTCATGGCCGGAGCCCGGGCGGCCTATGAGGCCGGAGCGGTGACCTACTGCATGGTGACCGCCACCCGACATCCCTCCGAGCGAGACCTGGACGCCCTCTGTGATGCGGTGGAGCGGATCAAGTCCGAGCTGCCCCTGAAGATCTGCACCTCCCTCGGGCTGCTGACCGAGCAGAAGGCGGCGAGGCTCGCGGCTGCGGGGGTCGACCGCTACAACCACAACCTCGAGAGCTCGCAAGACTACTTCCCAGAGCTGGTCACGACCCACGAATGGAGCGACCGCCAGGACACCATTCGGGCGGCGCGCGGGGCCGGTATGGAGGCCTGCGCCGGAGGCATCCTGGGCATGGGCGAGAGCCTTGAGGATCGGGTGGACCTGGCCCTCTCGCTCCGAGAGCTGGGAGTGGAGTCCATCCCCGTAAACCTCCTCGACCCCCGACCCGGCACGCCCCTGGGAGACAAGACGAGGATGGAGATCTCGGACGCCCTGCGAGGGCTCGCCATGTTCCGCTTCATTCACCCCTCCAAGGAGATCCGCATCGCCGGTGGGCGTGAGGCGGTCTTGCGCGAGCGCCAGGCCGACGGGCTCAAGGCCGCCAACTCGATCTTCTCCAACGGCTACCTCACGACTCCGGGGCAGAGCGCCTCGACCGACCAGGAACTCCTGGAGACCAACGGTTTCCGCGCGGTGCTCGTTGACGAGTTCCCGCCCGCGACCGCCTCCGCTCGCTCGGACGCGACCCATGCCTGAGAACAGCGGAGGCGACTGGGATCGCGAGACCCTGGTGCGCTGGGATGACGCCCACGTGTGGCACCCCTTCACCCCTCACAGCGTGTACCGGTCCGAGGATCCGCTGATGATCGTCGAGGCCGAGGGCCACGAGCTCATTGACGCGGACGGACGGCGCCTCCTCGATGGCGTCTCGTCCCTGTGGTGCACCATCTTTGGGCACCGAGTCCCCGAGATCGATCAGGCCGTCTCTGCGCAGCTTGAGCGAGTCGCGCACGCCACCTTCCTCGGGAACGCCTCAGCGCCGGGTGTCGTTCTGGCCAAGCGTCTCGCCGATCTGGCTCCGGGACACCTGAACCGCGTCTTCTACTCCGACGACGGCTCCACCGCCGTCGAGGTCGCCGTGAAGATGGCCATCCAGTTCTGGCAGCAGGTCGGCGAGCCCGACAAGCGTCGGTTCATCGCCTTCTCAGACGCCTACCACGGGGACACGGCGGGCGCCGTATCAGTGGGAGGTATCGACCTCTTCCACGCGCGCTTCGGGCCCCTGCTCTTCGACGTCTCCCGTTGTCTGTCTCCGTACGCTCGGCGCGCCGAGGCCGCCGGGGACGACGCCCGATGGCTGGAGCTCGCCGTCGCAGATCTGCAAGCCGTACTTGAGGAGCGCTCGGGCGAGGTCGCCGCCGTCGTCCTCGAACCTGGAATGCAGGGCGCGTCCGGGATGCTGACCCAGCCTCCAGGCTACGTGGCCGCGGTTCGCGCGCTCACCGAAGAGCACGACACCCTGCTGATCCTCGACGAGGTGGCGATGGGGATGGGCCGCTCGGGCAAGCTGTTCGCGAGCGAGACCGAGGGGGTCGTCCCCGACTTCATCGCCTTGGCAAAGGGGCTCACGGGCGGCTACCTGCCCCTGGCCGCGACCCTGACTCATGAGCGGATCTTCGAGGCCTTCCTCGGTCCGCCCGAGGAGGGGAAGACCTTCTTTCATGGTCACACGTTTACAGGGAATGCCCTGGGCTCCGCGGCCGCGCTGGCGACCCTGGACCTCTTTGAGAAGCCGGGCTTCCTCGAGGGGCTTCCCGCTCGCTGCGAGGCCCTCGGAGAGCGCTTGGAGCGCCTGCGTCGCCACGCCTGCGTCGCGGACATCCGCCGCTACGGCTTCGCTGCCGGCGTCGAGCTCCAAGCCGATCCCGCAAAGGGACTGGGCTTCGACTCAGCGTCGCGGATCGGCGCTCGCGTCTGTCAGGCCGCCGGCCGCCGAGGCGTCTTCCTGCGCCCCCTGGGCGACGTGATCGTCTTGATGCCTCCCCTGACGCTCAGCGATGAAGAGCTGGATCGCCTGATCGACGCCATCGATGAGGGCATCTCCGAGGTGGTTCCTTGAGCGCGCCTATTGTCGTCGTCACAGGTACGGACACCGAGGTGGGCAAGACGGTCGTCACCGCAGGACTGGGGCGAGCCCTGGTCGAGCTGGGCGTGCGGGCGGTAGCCGTGAAGCCCGTGGAGTCAGGTATCGACGCCCTGACCCCCGAGCGAGAGGACGGCGCCCAACTGGCCCGCGCGACCGGCCAGGACACGCCGAGCCGCGCCATCACGCGCCTGGGCGCCCCAGTAGCGCCGCCCGTGGCTGCGGAGCTGGAGAACGTAGGGCTCGACGACGGGCTCTGGACCCGCGCCGTCCTGGAGGCGTCGATCGGAGCCGATCTGGTCCTGGTGGAGGGCGCCGGAGGGCTCCTGAGCCCCCTGACCTGGGACACGACGCTCCTCGACCTCGCGGGTGTCTGGGGCGCTGACGCCGTCGTCGTCGCCGCCAATGAGCTGGGCGTGATCAACCACACACGACTGACCCTGGCTGCCCTGCGCGACGCGGGCGTGAGACCCCGCGCCGTCGTCTTGAGCGAGAGCCTGGACTCCGACGCCTCCATGGCGAGCAACGCCGAGTCTCTTCGTCGTCTTGAGCCTGACCTGCCCGTCCTGGAGCTTCCTCGCCTGCCTGATCCTGTGGACGCGTCCTCCGCCCTGGCGCCCCTGGCTCAGGAGCTCACGGCGTGAGCGCTGAGAGCGGCAGCTGGGATGCGTGGCTTCAAGCCGCATGGCGGGCTCTGACCGCCGATCGACTGGACCGCTCTCTCGTGGCCATCGACCCGGTCGGGGCCACCCAGGTCAAGATCGAGGGTCGCGAGGTCCAGCTGTTCTCGGGCAACGACTACCTGGGCCTCTCGGCCCACCCCGAGGTCCGCCGCGCGGCCATCGACGCGATCGAGCGCGTGGGCCTGGGGCCGCGAGGCTCGCCCCTGACCTGCGGCTACACGACGTCTCATGAGCGACTCGAGGCCACTCTGGCTGACCTGGAAGGCGCCGAACGAGCGCTCCTGTTTCCCACGGGGTATGCCGCCAATCTGGGCGCCATCTCCGCCATCGCGGACGACCAGACCGAGATCTTCAGTGACAGCCTGAACCACGCGTCGATCATCGACGGATGCCGCCTCGCTCGACGCCAGGGAGCTCGGGTCACCATCTACGAGCACGGGGACGCGAACGCCCTTGAGGCGCGTCTTCAGGCCTCGACCTCCAAGCGCAAGCTCATCGTCACCGATGGCGTGTTCAGCATGGAGGGGGACGTCGCCCCGCTCAACGAGATCGCAGAGCTCAAGTCGCGCTACGATGCCATGCTCCTGGTCGACGAGGCGCACGGGACCCTGGTCCTGGGTGAGCGTGGCGCCGGAGCGGCCGAGGCGGCCGGAGTCGCGGATCAGGTCGACCTTCACGTGGGCACCCTCTCGAAGGCCGTGGGAGCCCTCGGCGGGTTCGTGGCCTGCTCCGAATCCCTGGCCCGCTGGATCACGAGCCGGGGCCGCTCCCTGGTGTACTCCACGGCTCTCCCGGTACCGGTGGTCGAGGCCGCTCGGGTCGCCATCGAGCTCGGACGAGGCGATAGCGCCCTTCGCGTCCAGCTCCAAGCCCACACCCGGACCCTTCACGAGGCCCTGGGAAGTCAGGGGGACTGCCCGATCTTCTCCGTGGTGATGGGCGATCCCGCCCGGGCGCTCGAGGCCAGCCGAGCGCTCCTCAGGGCCGGCTACTGGGTCGCCGCGATCCGACCGCCCACGGTCCCCGAAGGCACATCACGTCTGCGGGTCACGGTCTCCGCTGCTCACACAGCGGAGGAGGTCGAAGGGCTCATCGCCGCCGTAAACGGCCTGCGCTGATCAGCGCGCTCAAGAGGAGCCACAAGAGCCCCGAAGGAGCCGGTCCACCAGCGCATCCGCCCGAGCTGCTCTTGCCTGAACCCGACGAGGTTCCTGGAGCGTCCGGGTCCAGCTCTTCGGGCGGCGGATCTGGCTCGCTACCCGGAGCGCAGGTGCCCACCGCGGCGTCGCCTAGCGTGCTCTCACAGGCCCCGTCCTTACAAGGGTCGCCCGTCTCCAGATCGCAGGGGCTGGCGCAGATCCCATCGAGGCACAGGAGCGAGCGGCACAGATCATCTCGGGTGCACTCGGCGCCGGCGTCCTGGGCGCCCGTCGGCGCGCACATGCCGTCCAGCGTACCCTCTGCGAAGCGGGCGCAGGCCTCCCCATCAGGGCAGACGTCACCACCCACGACGCAGGCCTCAGCGCACGCCTGCTCCACACAGAGACCGCTCTCACACTCACCATCGCCCGTGCACAGGTCCCCTCGCTCAGCGCAGCCCGGGGTCGGTAGACACAGGTCGGCGGAGCCCAGCAGCGTCTGCTTGGCTCCCTCGACGCACTCTAGACAGGGCGCGCCGCACTCGACCCCGAACATGCAGACCAGGCGGCAGTAGCTCTTGCCGTCCTCGGCGGGAATACAGAGCCCCAGGTTCGAGAAGTCGAAGCCCCCGCCGCTCCCGAAGCAGTCGAAGTCGCCCTCGCACTCGGTGAGCATCTCGGCGTGGGTAGGACCGGTGCCCCCACCCCCTGAGGGGTCGGTGCAGGTGGCGCCCGAGCAGATGAAGGGCTCGGGGCAATCCTCGTCTGTGACGCACGACTGGGCGCAAAGACCGTTCGAGCAGGCCAGACCGTCGACGCAATCAGAGTCCTGCACACAGGTCTCCCCCAGCTCTCCGGCCGGGACCGTGTTCGAGATTCCCCCGCACAGACCCTCTTCGCAGGCCAGGGAACCTACGTAGTACTCCCCCTGAGGACCTTGATCGAGGATGTAGGGGCAGTCCGCATCGGTGGAGCA
>CALCNF010000024.1 GCA_937897815.1 uncultured Pseudomonadota bacterium
AAGACGCTCACGATCTCTGGAAACACCGCGTCGATCTCATCGTTCATCCCGGGCGCATAGTGTCGCGTCAACTCACCGGTCGCGTACGCCAGGGCCGTAAAGGCGTCGCTGGGGTAGATGGCCTTGGCCATGGCCACAAGCCTGCCCAACATCTGTGCGTCTCGGGATAGCCCGAGGGCGGCCAAGCAGGCGTGGGTCCGAGCGTCGGGGGGCTCGGCGTTGGCCTCCGCGTACTTCGCGAGGGCGTCCGTGGAGCGCCAGTCTCGCATCTTGCCCAGGGTCAGGGCCATGGAGACCCCAAGGGCCTCGGGCTCGGCCGCGAAGCGAGCGCGAAGCTCGGGGGCGACCGCGCTCCGGAGCTCTCTGAGGACATCCAGCTCCCAGTGCTCCTCGATGCCCTGCTTCACCCAGGAGTCCATGGAGCTCGCGAGGGAATAGGAGATTCGCCCGAGCGCATCCATTCCAGCCGTCCTCACCTCCGCCGGCTGACGTTTGTCACGCCAGGCCAGGTCGATGATGGTCAGCGCGCTCTCAATGTTCGTCTCGCGAAGGGCTTGAGAGAGCTCGTCGAGGAGCTCCAGTTTCAGCTCCGTGTTGTCCGTTCTCAGGAGCGTCTTCATGTGCCCGACGCGCTGGTACTCGGCGAAGAGGCCCGAGGTCGCCACCTCAAGGAGGCCCGAGAGGCCGATGATCAGGGCGATCAGCAGGGCCGTGAACGCGCCCAGGTGTGACTTGTAGATCACCGGCGGGAGCATGGGGTCGACCTCGTCCGGCGCCGGGATATCCATCCCGAGTACGACCCGCTCACGCCACCGATGGGGAAAAAGCTTATCGCCAAGCAGCACGGCCAGCGCCAGCGCGGCCGCGAGCATCAGCGCCACGTAGCCGGTGAGAATGGCCATGTCGAGGACCATCGAGCTGCTCTGGTCCCGCACCCAGGACGAGAGTATCGAGGCGGTGCTGAGCACCAGAGCCAAGGACACACACGCCAGGATGGCGAGGCGCCGGGTCGACGCCGCCAGCCAGCGGAAGAGGTTCATCGCTTGCCCTCAAGGAGTCTCGGGAGGCTCGACGCGCCCTTGATCCAGGCGGCGAGCGTCTGCTCGCTGGGGAGGACCTCCATGATGCCGTGCTTGGCGTTCGCTGTTCGCATTCGGCCGAGCAAGGAACCAGCGCCTTGCCGGCGCAGCACGCTCAGGTCCGCCACGTCGCTCACGGTGAGCAAGCGCGCGATCGAGGGCCCGATACCGTCGACGCGCAAGAGGTCACACATGGAGACCAACTCCAGGAGTCGTTGCGCTGAGATCCCCGTGGACTTGGCGAGCGCTCGGCGCGCCTTGGCTTTGGCTCCAGACTTCAGGAGCTGCTTGGTCGTCGAGATCTTCTGGGTCGCGAGGGCCCGCGTCTCATCCTTGGTGGCGAGACCGCCGGCTGGCAGGCGGTAGTGAGACGCCATCGCCGCCTCGCTCAGGAGGCAGATGAGCGCCACGCTCAGCGCCAGTCCTATGGTGCGGGTCGGCCTCATGGCTTGATGGTGGGCTGCTGGGGGAAGACGAACGAGGCTGTCACCTGAACCAGCAGGTTGTGGCCGAACCGGGAGTCCGGGATCGCCCCGGTCTGGTCGGTCGAGAGCGCTCGGTTCACCAGGTAGTCTCGCATGTCGACGCCCACCGCGAACGACGGCGCCGGAAACAGGCGTATGCCGCCCCCGAACATGGGCATCATGGAAGTGCGTCCGCCAGCAGTGTCGTTGAACATCTGCTCAAACGTGTCATCTCCCGCGAGGACCGCCACTCCAAAGCCGGCCTGAGCGCTGATAGCGAAGCGCGCCATCGAGCCGCCGGGCAGGATCACCTTCCCCTGGATGGGGACCAGCTCCACCGTGCCGTGGAGAAGCGCCTGCAGCGAGGTCGTCTCGACCTGCGCGGTCTTATCGACCAGCGCCAGCTGCTCGTTGATCTGGTCGGTGAGGCCCGTCTTGAACGCGCCTCCCGCCATGATATCGATCCCGATCCCGAGCCAGTCGTGCGTGAAGTACCGCCACCCAACGCCGAGCACCGCTTGCTGCGCGTAGGGGTCGTTGATCGTCGTCCCGATAAGAGGCGTCAGGAACTGCCGGCCTTCGTGGAGCAGCACACGGTTACGCACGGCTGGGAGACCGTCCAAAGGTCCCGCGTGCGCCAGGGGCGCGAGCGACAGGACCAGGAGGGTCACGCAGAGTGCTGTGCGCAATCGAACCAAGGTCACCTCGGGTACTTGTAGGCGTATTCGAAGGGGAAGAAGACCGAGAAGCCGGCCTGCGCCAGGACGTGGTTCACCAGCTCGTCACCAGCGTTGTAGCTCTCCACATAGA
>CALCNF010000025.1 GCA_937897815.1 uncultured Pseudomonadota bacterium
CCCGAAGATGTGGGCACCTTGAGCTGGACGCCCGACATGCTGAAGATCAACTCCGATTGGGAGCTCGATCTGCCCGACACTCCGTTGCGAATCGAGAGCCTGAGCGCCCTTGTGAAGGGCTGGTCTGATGTCTCACCGGAGGTCACGCGTGCCTATGAGCTCCATCGCCTGGGGATGCTGGAGGCGGCTCGCAACGAGCTCCGTGTGCTCGCGTCCGATCTGAGGATCATGGGCAAGCGGAAATGGGGACGACTGGTCAACCGAGGTCGCTCCGACATGCTGGATAACCGCCGAGACAAGCGTGCGCGAGGCGGGGCGAGCCTGCGACACACCGGCCGACGAGACCGCTCTTTGGCTCGTGAGTTCTACCGGGCGACCCGAGACGGTCGTTTCCGAACGGCTCTCATGCAGGCTCGATCGGCGCTGGGTGACAACCATGCCATCCGCTCCGTCACGGTCCGCTCTGGTATTCTGCAAAAGCGCATCGCGGACAACACGACCAACGATTACAAGAAGGCCTATCCAATCGCATGGCCCAAGGCCATGAGCGTCTCGACGCGTGACCACGACGTGCCGCCCGCCTTTCTCTACGGAATCATGACGACGGAGAGCTCGTTCCATCCCCACGCGGTGAGCGTCGCCCACGCCTACGGGCTGGTGCAGATGATCCCGCGAACGGGGCGGCGCGTGGCCCTCGAGCTTGGGTACGGACACTTCATGCCCGAGATTCTCCTGAATCCGAATCCGAGCATTTACATGGGTGGTCGCTACATGGGGCGATTGCTCGACCGCTTCTACGATCAGGAGCCCCTGGCGGCGGCGGCGTACAACTGCGGACCCCATCGAGTGGCGGACTGGCTCAAGGCCAACCCCAACCGCCCCCTCGACGTGTTCGTCGAGGAGATCCCCTACCGTCAGGCTCGCCGCTACACCAAGAAGGTCCTCTCCCACACCGCGCGCTATCGTCGGCTGTACTACGGCGAAGACCGAATGTACGTGACGAACCGGCTGGAAGCTCGGCACCGAGCGACCCCGAACTACTAGGAGCGGGCCTCGCGCGCTGGCTCGCGCTGGCGACCCGCGCTCGCGTTGCGCACGTGCTCGCGTGGGTGCTACCGTCTCCCCATGGGCATAGACGTCGAGAGAGGAACCACTCAGCGGCTACTTTGGACCGCTCCTGGTTCCGAATCGCGGCGTCGAGCGTTCGTCTTGGGGATCGCGCTCTGCGCGCTCTCACTCGCGTCCCCTGGCGCACTGGCTTCGACGTCTGAGTCGTCGGCGGCAAAAGAGCGTCAAGCTGGAGTCCTCGCCTCGATCGACAACGAGGCGCTCTCGCTGACCTGGACGGAGGTGCGAGCTCATCTAGAGCGCGGCGCCTGGAGAGAGGCGACGGGACGGGTGGAGAAGCTGGTCGAGCTGCGAACCGACCTTGGAATACCATCCCTTGAGCCCATGTCGGCCGCGCTCCTGTATGCCGCGGAGGCCGCGTCCCAGGATGGCGCCCATGATGAAGCCCTGGCGCTGTGCGAGGGGGCCGCGGCGCTGTCCGATCATATGAGCGCTCCCCACATCGAGATGATGCGCCACAGCTTCGATGGATCCCCGCTGGGCGTCGGCGCGACGATCAAGGCGCTCCGCGGCTCGATCGACCGACTCCCAACGGACTTGAAGTCACAGCTCACCCTGCTCGGTAATGGGGCCCAAGCCGCGACCTGGCTGATGGTGCTCCTGGTCGTTCTCTTCTCGCTCGCCGCGGCCGCACAGGCCACGCTGGCCTGCCTGGTGTCGTTCTCGTTGCTCGGCCTGGACACCGCGGGCAGCCCGGTATGGGTGTTCACCATCGCGATCATCAACGCCGTTCTCGGAGTGGGCCTCGGCCTGCTGTGCAGTGCATTCGCACGCACCGAATTCCAGGCGGTCCAGTTCATGCCGCTGGTGATCGCCCCGCAGTTGCTGTTGTGCGGGATCATCGTTCCGCGTTCA
>CALCNF010000026.1 GCA_937897815.1 uncultured Pseudomonadota bacterium
CTGTACGGCTATGGTGGGTTCAAGATCGCCATCAAGCCTCGGTACTCCACCATCTATCGCGTGTGGCTTGAGATGGGCGGGGTCGTCGCCATCGCCAATCTGCGAGGGGGAGGCGAGTACGGCAAGGCCTGGCACGACGCGGGCCGTCTCGAGAACAAGCAGAACGTCTTTGATGACTTTCACGCGGCGGCCGAGTGGCTCGCCAGCTCTGGCATCACCCGGCCAGAGCGACTCGCCATCGGTGGCCGGTCTAACGGCGGGCTGCTCGTAGGCGCGGCCATAACCCAGAGGCCGGAGCTGTACGGTGCGGCGCTCCCCGGAGTCGGCGTCCTCGACATGCTCCGCTTTCATAAGTTCACCATCGGCTGGGCGTGGACATCCGATTATGGAGACCCCAACGACCCGAAGATGTTCAAGGTGCTGCGGGCGTATTCACCGCTGCACAACGTCGAGCAGGGGAAGAGCTACCCCGCGACGCTCGTCACGACGGGAGATCATGATGACCGTGTCGTACCGGGGCACAGCTTCAAGTTCGCGGCGGCCCTTCAGGCTGCGCAGGGTGGCGAGGCCCCGGTGATGATTCGGATCGAGACCCGCGCGGGCCATGGGGCTGGGAAGCCCACCAAGATGCGAATCGAGGAGTGGAGCGATCAGTGGTCGTTCCTCGCCCACGCCTTGCGAATGGAGCTCCCTGAGGGCTTCTAGGTCCGGCTCACCGAGCGCAGGAGGAGCGCAGGAAGTCCAGGGCTTCGGATGAGGGCAGGGGACGCGCGTATCGATAGCCCTGGGCAAACTCGCAGCCCATGTCGGCCAGGGCTGCGCTCTGCTCTGCCTCCTCAATGCCCTCGGCGACGACATCAAACGACAGGGTGTGCGCCATGTTCACGATGGCCGCGACCAGGCTCGAGCTTCGGGCGTCCTCATGCATGTGCTCCACAAAGGCCCGGTCGACCTTGAGGGTGTCGATGGGGAAGTGCAGGAGGTAGCTCAAAGAAGAGTAGCCGGTGCCAAAGTCATCCAGGGCGATTCGAACGCCCTGGTCGCGTGCGTCTCGAATCCAGTCGAGAGCGTGAGCGTAGTTCATCAGCAGGCTCTCGGTGATCTCCAGCTTCACGCGCTCGGGCTTCACTCCGGTCGCCGCCAGGCTGGTGCGCAGATCGTCGAGAAAGGTGCCGCTGGCGAATTGTCGGCCAGACACGTTCACGCTCACGAAGATCGGCGGAGCCTCGCACTCTCCGGCGACGTCGTTGAACGTCTTGAGGTCCTCGCAGGCCTGCTGCAGCACCCAGCGCCCGATGGGCACCATGAGAGCTGTCTCCTCGGCGACCGCGATGAACTCTCCTGGGTTCACAAACCCTCGCTCGGGGTGAATCCACCGGATCAGGGCCTCGAAGCCCGCGACGGTCTCCCCGTCGAGCGCGATGATCGGCTGGTAGTAGAGCTGGAACTCGTTGTTGGCGATAGCCCCTCTGAGGTCACTCTCCAACTTGAATTTGTCGATGGCGGTCTGCTGACTCGAGGCGATGATGTCCTGTGTCAGGAGCGCCCTACGCTTGCCTTTACGTTCCGCCGGAGTATCCCGGGTGCCGCCCCCCTGGAAGCGCCGAAGCTCGTTGCGGTAACGCTCCAGCGTCACCATAAGCAGCAGTCGCAAGACCGGGTCGGCCTCCTGCAGGCGCGTCGTGACCTGCTCCGGAGTGATCACGGTCAGCACCGTGTCGTCGATGGCGATGGCTGACGCCGAGCGAGGTTCGTCATCGATGATCGCCATATCACCCAGGATCTCACCGGGTCCCATCACACCGAGAACGGTCTTCGCACCGTTGTAGGAAGTGGCGACCTCTACGCGGCCGCGCTCGATGACATAGGCGCAATCGCCTACGTCTCCCCCCTCGAAGATCACCGTACCCGCTCTGAACAGGCGTTTGGACAGGACCTCGCCCTTCAAACTCTACTCCCGATGAGGCATGCGAGCATGCTGATTCCGTCCTCTAGCATCGACGTTACGGAGCCCGATCGCAAGAGCAGACGGAAGGAGTTCTCATTCAGTGTCCGCCCGCGAACGTCTGGACCCAGTAGTGGCCAAGGGGCGAGCCGGGCACCATCGCGTAGCCCGCGCCGAGAACCTTGTAGCCCGGATCCATAATATTGCTGCAGTGCCCCGGGCTCTCCATCCAGCCCTTCACCACTTCCTCGGCGCTGGTCTGGCCGGCCGCGATGTTCTCTCCCCAGGGCCCAGGGCCCGAGAAACCCGCCCGCTCCATACGCTCTCCAGGCGTGCTGCCGTCCAGGCCGTCGTGACTGAAGTAGGCTTGCTGACCCATATCGACGGCGTGCAGCCGCGAGGCCGCTCTACAGATCTCATTCATCTCCAGGGGCGGAACCGGCGCCATGGGAACCCCTCCGCAGGTCGCTCCTTGAGCACGGTATTTATTCGACTCCGCGAGGACGGCGAGCTCCAGCTGGATCCAGGCGTCGTCCCAGAGGTCCTCTTCGCTGCACTCGAGCTGAGGGCAGGCTGGATCTCGAAGCACGACCGAGGTGGTCGCGCTGTCGCGACCTCCCTCGTCATCGATCACCGTGACCGTGATCGTGTAGGTGCCGTAGTCCGGAAACGTGTGGGTCACGACCGCGCCCTCGGTTGAGGAAGCGCCATCCCCGAAGTCCCACTCCCAGTTCACCACGGCGCCATCATCATCCCACGAGGCCGAGGCATCGAAGGTGACCTCCGGCATAAAGAGCGTTCGATCTCCGTCGACCACCGCGGTTGGAACCCGGTTCGGACCATCCCGGAAGAGCGTGGTGACGTCTGGGTTGGAGAGCGCGGCCCGGAACACGGTGATGTCATCGATGCTCCCCAGGAAGTAGTCTGATGGCTCGGCGACTCCCGGCTCACCCATGCGCCCGATGACGGGCGTGACGGGCAGGAACTCGGCGCCCGCGAAGTCCTCGTTGAAGGGCGTGGACGCCATCTCTGCTCCATCGACGAAGAGCGTGGCTAGGGCGCTGGCCTCGGTTCGCAGGACCAGGTGGTGCCACCGTCCGTCATTAAGCGCGGTCTCAGTCGTGAGCTCAAAGGCTCCCTTCGCGCGCACCAGGATTCGGTTCTTCCCGGGCTGCAACTTGAACCACAGCCCCTTGCCGCCCTTGAGCCCCTCAAAGAAGAGGCCACCTGGTTGCGTCTGGCTCGTCTTGAACCAGAGACTGATGGTGGACTGCCCAAGGTCGGTGCCGATCACCTGCTGGGCCAGCACGACGTGGGCACTCTCACCGTCGAGCTCAAGAGCGCTTCGCGCGCTGCCGAAGCGGTCGGTCGTGAACTGAGCGCCGTGGTTCACCCCGTGGTTCTCCAGCCCGCTGTGATCGTCTGCGCTCTCCCAGAACGGGTAGTAGGCCACCAGACCCGGGAGCGTCAGGGCGTCGGACTCAAAGTGGATCACCACCTCGCCGCTGGAGTCGCTGCCGCTGGTGCTGGAGTCGCACGCGCTGACCCAGCTCGCGAGGGCGAGCGTCAGTAGAGCGAGAGCGAAGGACGTGGGCGCGAGGTTCTTCACGAGCTATGGCATAGCACAGTTGGTTCGCGAACGGTGGGCTCCCGCGGGAGCGCCTGCTACCGAGAGCCGTCAGGGGGTTCCTGGACAGGCCTTGGCTTGCTCGTAGGTCTTCGCCGCGTTCACGCAGGCGACCGAGGCTCGAGTGCCGCTGCGCATGCACTTGTCCGGGCAGGCCTCGTCGACCACCGCGTCCATGAAGCTCTGCGCGCCTCGTCGTCGCACCTCGGGGACCTGCTCTACGGCGAGCCCAAGAAGCTTTTGGCAGGCGGTCTTGCAGGCCTCCTCGCTGGGCTTCTCACGGACCGCTGGCGTCTTCGGGGCCGGCTTCGGCGTCGTCGCGGGTTTGGGTGTTTCAGCTGCAACGGGCGCCGGGGCCGGAGCCGGGGCGGCC
>CALCNF010000027.1 GCA_937897815.1 uncultured Pseudomonadota bacterium
AAGCGCGCGTCGAATCCAACAGATCGCCTTTGAGGCCGAGCTCGGCCTCTCGTTCGGTAGGTACGCCGAGAAGGTGATTTTGGACCGCGCGATCCCGGATATTCGGGATGGGCTCAAGCCGGTTCAACGCCGCATCATCTACGCGATGTATGACTCGGGTAATCGCCCGGACAAGCCGTACCGAAAGTCCGCGAAGACGGTCGGTGACGTGATGGGCAACTATCACCCGCACGGCGATTCTGCGATCTACGACGCGCTCGTCCGTCTCTCGCAGCCCTGGAAGATGCGCTACCCGCTCATCGATGGGCACGGAAACTTCGGGTCCATGGACGATGATCCCGCGGCCGCCATGAGGTACACCGAGGCGCGCTTGAGCCCCATCGCCCTTGAGCTCTGCGTGGACATCGACAAGGACACCGTCCCCTGGCGCCCGAACTTCGATGAGAAGACCCTCGAGCCGGTGGTTCTGCCTGCGGGTTATCTAAACCTGCTCTGTAACGGGACCAGCGGTGTCTCGGCGGGCTTCGCGACGGAGATCCCCAGCCACAACCTGGTGGAGGTCGTCGACGGCTGCCTGGCGTATCTGGAGAACCCGGACATCACGGTCGACGAGGTCATGGAGCACATCAAGGGCCCGGACTTCCCGACAGGGGGCGTCCTCATGGGCGCCGATGGGATCCGCGAGGCCTACGAGACCGGCCGCGGGAAGGTCGTGCTGCAGGGCCGTTACACCATTGAGAAGCAGCGAGACGGCAAGCACCTCATCGCCTTCACCGAGATCCCGTTTCACGTCGTGAAGGCGGACCTGGTACGTCAGATGGACGCAATCCGGCTGGACAAGCAGGTCCAGGGTGTCCACGACGTGCGAGACGAGTCGGGTCGCGATGGACTCCGGGTCGTGATCGAGGTCGCGAAGAACGCGGACCCTGAGGGGGTCCTCGCGTACTTCCTCAAGAAGACCCCGCTTCAAGTGAACTATCACTTCAACATGGTGACCATTCACAAGAACGCGCCCCGACAGGTGGGCGTGGTCGACATCCTGCGCTCCTTTATCGAGCATCGTCGGGAGGTCGTGCGTCGCCGAAGCCAGCACGACCTCGATAAGGCAGAGACACGCCTTCATGAGGTCGAGGGGCTGATCAAGGCCGTCGACATCCTCGACGAGGTGATCGCGACCATCCGCGCGTCTCAGGACCGCGCCGATGCCCGACAGAACCTCATGGCTATGGACTTCACGGAGGCCCAGGCCGAGGCCATCCTTGATCTGCGCCTGGCCAGGCTCACCAACCTGCAGCTCCTGGCGCTCACGGATGAGGCGAAGGCCCTGCGAAAAGAGATCCGTGGCCTGCGTAAGATCCTCAAGGACCCCGCCGTGTGCGACGCCGTCGTGGCGGATGAAATCACGGCCGTAAGAGACCGACATGGCGATGAGCGTCGCACCACCATTGAGGCCGAGGTGGTCAAGCGCGAGGTCGACCTCGCGGTCACGGTGCGCGCGCAAGATGTAGTCGTGGGCGTCACCGACCAGGGCTGGATCAAGCGCGCCTCGATGGCGAGCTACAGCGCCTCTGGCGGGAACCGACTGGGCTCCGGCGTTCGACCCGGTGACCGCATGCATGACGTCGTGTTCACCAACACGCGTCACGAGATGATCATCCTCACAGGGATGGGGGCCTGCTACCCCATCAGCGTGCACAAGATCCCCGAGTACAAATGGGGTGATATGGGGACGGCGCTGGTCAACGTGTGCCGTATCGCGAAAGAGGACGAGGTGGTGACCACCTACGCCTACTCGGACGCCCCTGCTGGGCTGCACGTGATCTTTGTGACCAAGCGCGGCCTCATTAAGGCCACTCCGCTGGAGGACTTTGTAGGTGCACGATCGTCTGGGCTCCTCGCCATTCGTATTGCCGATGACGACAGGCTCTGCAAAGCGCTGATCACTCCGCTAGAGGGGGATCTGCTGCTCTTGTCTCGAAGGGGCAAGGGGATTCGCTTCGGGCTCGACCAGGTGAGCGTACAGGGGCGGAGCGCGCGCGGCGTGCGCGGCATGAAGCTCGATGACGTCGATGAGATCGCGGACGCAGTGATCGTTCCTGGGGACAGCGACGAGACCGCGAAGGTCACCGTCGCGGTCTTCACCCGAGAGGGGTCGATGAAGCGAACGCTCCTCAACCAACACCCGGTGCAGAGGCGTGGGGGGAAGGGGCTCTATTTCATTGTAAACCGGGCGCGCAAACCTCATCAGTGCCTCTCCGTGCACGCCTGCACGGCTCGAGACAGCTTCGAGGTGGTCGACACCAACGGAGTCGAGCTGCCTCTTGAGGCGAGCAAGATCCCGGTGACCATTCGCGAAGGGAAGGGGTTCAACCCGCTCTCCCTCAAGCGTGGCGTGGAGGTCGCGCTCGTCGCGCACGTCCCCTGGAAGGACGAGGGGGATGGCGGAGACGGAGGTGACTCACCCGATGGAGAGACGCCGGGACCTGAGGATGTAACGGAAGGGAATAGCGCAGACTCCCAGGCTGTGGCTGAGGCCCCGTCTACGCCCGAGGAGGCGGCGGACCCGCCCGAGTCAGCTAAGGTGCCCAAGAAGGCTAAGGCGGCCCCGAAGGCCAAGAAGGCCGAGAAGGCCGAGAAGGCCAAGAAGGCAGAGAAAGCAGAGAAAGCGGCGCCCCCAAAGAAGGCCTCTGCGGCGTCAGGCAAGAAGGCGAAGGCGACGAAAGCCG
>CALCNF010000028.1 GCA_937897815.1 uncultured Pseudomonadota bacterium
CATGAACTCCGTTATTCTGGAGCCAGATTCCCACGATGCTCAGCAGCGCGATTCCAGTCTCATGGTTAGCCGTGAGACTGTTGCCGGTGATGGCGCCTCCGTTGAGGTGGTTCTCGATTCGGATGCCGCCCCGCGCGTTCTCGTCGATCGTGTTGCCCTCGATGGTGATCTCTCCCGAGGAGCCGTGCACCATGACGCCTGTTGATGCGGAGCCCGTAATCAGGTTTCTCTGCAGCCAGATGCCCGCAGGCTCCTGGGCCAGGAGCCCGAAACCGAAGGCGCCGTCGTCATCGCCCGAAGCGGAGGAGATCTCCGAGTCTGCCAGGGTGAGCGCCCCGCGCTGCAGCCAGATCCCCGCGAGGCCCGGGCTGGCGATGTGTACGCCCTGGATCATCGTCTCGGTGGCGTCGACCACCATCACAGCTGCGCTTGAGGCGTCGGGCGCCTTCAACTCGACCGCCGCCTCCTCTACCGCAACACCGTCCGAAGACCCGATCAGGGAGACGCCTGACGTGGCGATCCTCAGGTTCTCCCGGTAGGAACCAGGCTCGATCACGATGGTCCCGCCATCCGTCGCGCTGTCGATGGCCTCCTGGATGGTCCCAAACGGCCTGTCGCGTGTCCCATCTGCCCCGTCATCCGCGCAGCTCGGCGCCACGTAGATCGCGCTGTCGGAAGACGTCTCCGGATAAGCAGCCTCGCAGACCGGCCCGGCGTCACTTGAATCGGACGAGTCACCGCAGCCGCTGAGGGGAAGCCACAAGAGACCAACAACGAGGAGACAGAGAGGGGAATTCAGGTGAGCGCGCATCAGGTCCTCACGAAGGCAGCAGGCAAAAAGGGTCGAATGCACCGACACTACCAGCGTGTCCGGCTTACAGAAAGCCCGTTCCGCTTCGCCCAGATCGCTCGTCGTCGCTCAACCGCTCGCGAGTTCGGCGCGCAGCGTCTTCGCGGTGTCGACCTGCCCCGCTCGCTCAAAGAGCGAGGCCGCGTTCTCCAGGGCCTCGCTTCCGGCGTTCGAAGCTGCACGCTCCCCGGCGCTCTCCTTGGCGAGGAGCGCGCGTGCGTATGCGAGCTGCGCGGCCGCCTGGAATCGAGGTGCGCCGGTCGCGTCGGCGGCCGCCACGGCCTGGCGCGCGAAATCCTCAGCCTCAGTAAGGTTCGCGGCAGACAGCTGGATCTCCGCCCGGATGCGCAGGGACTCCGCGAGGATGCCGTCCATTCCGACATAACGAGCGAGGGCCTCCGAGCGCTCAAGCATCCGCGTGCTCTCTTCACCGTCCCCCTGGTTCCAGAGGGCCTCTCCCAGGTTCTGCAGGAGCATGGTTCGGTGTTGTGTGAAGTCCCACTGCTCGGCCACCTCTAGGGCGGCTCGGAACTCACCGACGGCGCCGGTCAGGTCCCCGCGAAAGAACTTGAGCGCGGCGAGGCTGTTCAAGGCTTCAAGAGACTGCTCTGGCGCGTTGGACTCCGAGGCGATCTCAAGGGCGCGGCTCAAATGTACCGCGGCCACTTCGAAGTCCCGCGCCTCAAGCGCGCAGTTCCCCAACGTTCGGTACGCACGACTCATGAAGAGACCGCTGCTCGAGCTGCCACCCAGGATCTTCTCCTGCTTCGCGATCGCACCCGACAGGTAGGCGATGGCTTCATCCGACTTGCCAAGCTTACCCAATGAGGCAGCGTAGCCAGACGCCGCGTCAATGAAGTTCACGGAGCTCGCGTCCGCTCCCTCTTGGGCGTTGAACGCCTCAAAGCCCTGTCTCGCCTCATCGAAGCGTCCCTTGAGGTAGAGCGCTCGAGCCCGCTCAAGCGCCAGGCGATGGCGCCGGTCTCTGGCGTGATCACCATCTGGCAGGCTCAGACCCTCCGCCTCTCTGGAGATGTCCAGCGCCTTCTGGAGCTCGCCGACGGCTACGTACTGACGAACCAGATCTGACAGCACCTTCAAGCGCGCTTGCTCGCGGGACTCCTCGGTCATCTCCCCACTTGGGATCTTGTCGAGGAGCTCGTGGCACGCCTCGAGATAGGCGATCGACTCCTCCAGCGCGGTCACACCCACCGACCGATGGGCGGCCCGGATCAAATAGGGGAACGCGAGGCCAGGCTCGCCGCCCTCTCGGTAATGACCACCGATCACGCCCTCAAGCTGGAAGAGCGCGGAGTCACTGTGGTGCTCCAACCATCGCGCGACGGCGAGGTGAATGGTCATCCGGTCCTGAGGCTGGACACGCTTGTAGGTGGAGTCTCGGATGGCACGCTGAACGAACACATAAGCGGATTCGTGGCCGAGATGTCCGCTCTTGGTGGGCTTCACGAACCCCTTGGCCTCAAGGTCTTCGAGCGCGGCTGGTGACCAATCGTCGCCCAGGATGTGGGCGAGCATCGCGGGCCAGAATCGCTGACCGGCGACGGCCGCCGACTCCAGAATCGCGCGCTGGTCGGCCGGCAGTCGCTGAACGCGCCCCTCGAACAGGGCGTCAACGGTGTCTGGAAGCTGAATGGCTCGGAGCGACATCTGAGTGAACGACCAACGATCGCCGTGGACCGCGATCACCCCATTGTCGATCAAGTCGTGAACGGTCTCCTCTGCGACGAGCGGCAGCCCGTGGCTCAACTCCAGGATCCGGGCAACCAGACCCGGAGGAACCTCCGTGGCCGGCTCCAGCTGGTGCTCCACCAGGGCGAACATGGACTCATGGCTCAGCTCACCCAGCTCCATGTCGAGAACGGGCAAGCCCTCCCGCTGCAGAGTCGTGAGCGTGAGCTCGCGTCCGGAGTCCCGGACCAGGGCCAGGAACAATACGGGTACATCCCGGACTCGACCCGCTACGAAGGCGAGCAGGTCGCGCGTCGCGCTGCTCGCGAAGTGGAAATCATCGATGAGCACCAAGAGCGGCTGCACTCTCGCCATCCGCTCATACAGGGTCGCCATGTTCTCGAAGAACTGCCCTCGCTGGGCGGCCTGACCCATCACCGACTCTTCACGAACGTTGCCTGCGAGGAGCCCGACCAGAGCGGATTCGAGCGCCGCCGCCTGCGCCTCGTCGTTGACCTCCAACCGCTGTATGAAGGCTCGTGTCTTCAGCCGAATGGCCTCGCCGTCGTCACTTGAGACCACGCGAACTCGTTGTCGAAGCGCCTGAGCGAAGGGCGCATAGGGGCCGGCTTCATCCCCCACCGTGCAGCGACTCGCCTCCAGCCACATGCGCTCGTCCCGCTCATCGAGGGAGCGCAGCATCTCGCGAACGAGACGCGTCTTACCGATGCCGGCGACTCCAGAGACGACGACAGCGCTGCCTCCAGCGTCCGGTTCGAACAAGCCCATGGCGTGCCCCACCAGCTCGCCGACCTCGTCGGCCCGCCCGACCAGATCGATCGGGTGGCCTGCGATCTCCGGGTCTCGCATCCGAAAACCGGTCTTCTTCGAGGCCACGGTGCGCTCGCCCCCCGGACCGACCTCTCCCTCATAACGAAACATCCCGCGAACGTATCGGTGGGCCACCTTGGAGACGGCCACATCTCCATCGGTGAGACCCTCAACCTGGCTGCGCGCACGCACCAGCGTCTGGCCATAGTCCAGCTCACCCTCACCGAGGGATCGCCTGGACACCATGGGACCCACGTCGACGAGGATTCGAAAGGAGGGGGTCACCCGAGCGGGCATCGTCGGGTCCCGACTCAGCGCGTTGAACGCCTGCCGCATACGAAGCGCCGCGTCCACGGCCGCCTCTGTAGCGTCCGCGACGCCTGACGCGCTCGCGAAGTAGGCGACGAAGCGGTCGTTCAAGCCCCCCTGGGATCGGCCACCCGCCTCTCGAACCGCGTGCTGGAGCCGGGCGGCGATCGTCGCGACCACGTCGATGGCGTCCTCAGCCCCAAGGCTCTCGTCTTCATCCCAGAGTCGATCAATGGCCACGAGCAAGACCGCCGTCTGGGTCCAGGCCGCAGGAAGTACGGCGTCGGCGTCGATCCCCTCCCCGATGATCGTGGCGTTGAACGCGTCGTGCGCATCGAGGGTGGACTCCTGGTGGGTGTCGCCAACAAGGAACACCTCGGATGAGGAGTCTGCGTGGAGCTCGTTGATTCCATCGACCAGCGAGTTACAGAACTGACTGACGCTCTGGTAGCGCTCCTTGGCCTTCTTGGC
>CALCNF010000029.1 GCA_937897815.1 uncultured Pseudomonadota bacterium
TGAGGGCAGGCAAACGTCGAGGCAGGCCGTCGTCACAATATCGAACCCGGGTCGGACGTCGCGGGCGCGCTCGGCGCGGTCCTTCAGCAGAGCGGCGAGGGCATCCACAGCCCCCCAGGCCTGACAGGAGCCGGTACACAGGACGAAGGCGACAGGGTGCTCCCGCTTCCAGGGGGTGTCGGGGTCCAGTCCGGCGGCGACATACAGGTGCGCGAGCTCAGCTCCCTGGGACTCCGCGATCTCCTCGAGGACGGCAGGCGTGACCTCCTCGACCCCCTCATCGATCCGATCCGCCAGAGCGTCGCTCAGGTCCCAGACCTCATCGAGCTCAAGCGGTTCATGGGTTCGTGGAGGAAACTGATCGTCCATAGGGCGCTCCCTGGTGTGACCGGGCAGGGCTTGATCCACTCATGGGTAGCGTCGAAAGGTCAACACCACCGAGAGGAACTCGGGGTTTTTCGACGGAAGCGCGGCCCCGATCGAAACTGAAGGCAAACCCCTGTTCGAGCAACGTATGGCCACCTTCGAGATTCGTATAGAGAACCAAGAGGCCCCCCTGGGCCCTGGAGATCTCCGCGTGGAGGCGAGCCACTGGATCGAGGCGTGGTCACGGGCCATGGAGCGCCTGGGTCTCGGGCCAGCGGACCCGGGTCGTATGGACTGCACCTTTGAGGACGACGGCTCGATCGAGATCATAGATCGAGAGAACGGCAATCGTATGCTGCTCAGGGCCGTCAACGTCTTCCGAGGCCGCGAGCTCACCCTGGAATCACTGACCGATCTGTGCGCGGCTCCGGCGCGCCCGGCGAACGCCTATGCGATCACGCGCAACATGGAGAACGTGACGAGCGAAGAGCCCTCGGAGACCGAGGATGAGGCGGCGCCGCTCCCGACCCAGATGCTCCAACCCGCCCTGAACTGGTACTCCCACGACATCGGGAAGATCGAGACGGCCGAGCAGGCGATCGCGGCGGTGATGGAGTCCTTTCCCTGTGAGCTGGCCGTGCACCTGGTTCCCACGGAGGAGCGCGCCTGGAGGGTCAACGTCTGTGCCGGCGAAGACTCGAAGCGCGTCCGCGGAGCGCTCCTCTCGGGCACGACTCCGATCCCACCGTGGAAGGGGGCTCTCGTGGGTCGACGCGCGTTCTCGGACGAATCCAGAAAGCTGCTCTTTGAGCGTAGGCTCCGCTTCAACGTCGCCTGGCCCGTACGATCGGCGATCTGGACAACGATTCCAGCCCCCAAGGACGGGCTCGCATCGCGCTTGATGCTCGTCAATGGTGGGGCGGGCCACGGATTCGGTGATCAGGACCTGAGCGGCCTGGTCTCCCTGGCCCAGGCCCTGGGCGCTACGTGGGGCCAGTCTCTGTGATCACGCAAGACCATCAGACGCGTGACGATGAGCGAGCGGGTCGAAGGCTAAATTCCGCGCACCGAAGGGTATCCAATTCTCGAACCTACCTCCTTCTTGACTTTTGACTCCGCGGCTGGTGAATGGCCGCACGCCTCATATTCATGAATCCATTCGACACAGCCTGTTGTGTGTCAATAAGCGCAGCTTGGACTGCGCGTGGAGCCACAGCATCATGAGCCGCCGACAAGCCTACAGAGTCCCCGTCCCAGACCGAGGGAACATCAAGCTGTCCGTTGAGGTAGCCGGCTGGCCGGCGATCGCCGCGCGCATCTGCGACGCGACCGCCGATGGGCTGGGCATCAGCATCCCCTCCGAGATCCCGTTGCCGGTCTCCCGAGGAGAGCTCCTGCGCCTCACGGTCTGGCTGGTCCATGAGAACCGAGCCATCACCCTGGAGGCCGACGTCAAGACGGTCCAGGAGCAGGGAGATTCGAGGCGCTACGGTGTCCGCTTCCTGAACGCGGATCGAGCCCGGCGGGAGCTCTCCGAGGTCCTCGGACTGGTGTTCAACCGCCGCTCCGCTCCACGCGTGCCTGCACAGCCTGGGCAGCACGCGACCGTGACGGCGCGAGAGGGCGGCTCCCTCGAGTTCAAGGCGGCCGTGACCAACGTGTCCGAAGGCGGCGTCGGAGTTCGACTCCCGCTGTCGGCCGCGAGCATCGCGACGAACATGGCTTGCTTCGTGAATCTGGAGCTGGACGACGACGGAGCCAAGGTCACCCTGCCCGGTCGAATCTGTCACCATCAGAGCGCCAGCGAAGACGATCAGTGGGGCATCGCCCTGGAGGTCGACCCGTCGCTGCTCGACGAGCAGTGCTACGCCCAGTTCCGCTCCTACGTGATCGATCGCACCCGAGAGGCGAGCATCCCCGCATAGGTCGCGTGAGCGGTCGAGGGAGAGGCGTCGCCATCCTGGCACGGGATGGCCACTCGGACTCGTTCAGGTGCTGGGGACGGGCAGCGGAGCCGGAGCCACGGCCGCTTCGACGACGCTCGTTTCCTGTCGGCCCGGATCCCGAGTTCACCTGAGGTACCACCGCTACTCAAATGGAGAGGTGATGAAGGTGGCTCTGACGGATGCACGAGCACCTGGGTCACTGTGAGCGTCATGAATGGTCGTGACCCTGCAGCGCACGAGGCCGCCCCAGGGGACACATGAACGCGAGAGGTTCGCGTCCGGCCAGGATGTCAACGAGGTCACTGTAGAGCGGATCGGCGCCCAGGGGAAGGGGCGAAACCACCGAGAGTTCAGAGATCTATCCAGTCCCCTCGGGTGCCTCGGTATCGCGAGTTGGCAGGCTCGATAGAACTCGGGACGCCAGGGTCTCCGAGAAGCCCGGAAGGGCGGCGATCTGGGCCGCAGTGGCCTCTCGGACGCCGGCCAGGCTCCCGAAGGCGCGCAGGAGCGCCCGCTGGCGCGCGGGGCCCACGCCAGGGATCTCCCCGAGACCCGTCTTCAGGGTGCGCCTCGCGCGGCGCTTTCGATGGTGCGTGATCGCGACCCTGTGCGCCTCATCGCGGAGCTGCTCGAGCAGGCGCAGAGCGGGCGTCCCCTGCCGCAGCACGACCGGGTTCTTTCGACCGGGTCGAAAGAGCCGCTCCGACGAACGCACCGGGGCGTCGCTGGACGGACGAGCGGACGCGCTCGGACCCAGTCGGTCTCGCCCATCGATGGTCCTCGCCTTGGCGATGGAGGCCAACTCGACCTCCTCGACTCCCAACGCCTCCAGCGCGGCCTCCGCCGCCCTGAGCTGTCCTTTGCCTCCGTCCACGAGGACCAGGTTCGGCAGGGGACCAAGCTCCTCGCCCCTCGTGAATCGGCGCGTGAGCGCCTCCCGCATCATGGCGTAGTCGTCGGGCGTGTCTTGACCTCGAATGGTGAAGTGACGAACGGCGCCCTTGTCGATCCGACCGTCGGTCGCGACGACCATGGACGCGGTCGGGTCCGTTCCCTGGATGTTGGAGATGTCGTAACACTCGATGCGCGTGGGCGGCGCCAGGAGATGAAGGCGTCGCTGGAGAACCTCTAGCGCCTCGGTCGCCTCATCGCTGCGCTCACTCCGAGCGCGGAATGCGGCCGACGCGTTGGTCAAGGCGAGCTCCATCAGGCGACGCTTGTCGCCACGCGAGGGGACTCGAACCTCGACCTCCGCGCCTCGAACCTCGCTCAAGACCTCGCGCCAGAGCTCGGTCTCGTCGAGCTCGAAGGGCACGAGCACCAGAGGCGGAGGCGTGATCCCGGTCGAATAGCGGGCTCCTAAGACATCATTGAGGATCGCGTCGTCGTCGGTCTCCAGGTCATCGAGAGGATGAGACTGCGAGCCCATCAAGACGCCCCCGCGTACCTCCATCACGACCGCGACCCCGGTGGACCCCTCGCGGACGAGGGCCAGGACGTCGAGATCCTCTGCGGAGCGCAGGTGCACGTGCTGACTGACCAGGGAGCGCTCGATCGCCGCGATCTGGTCCCGATAGTGAGCCGCGAGCTCGTAGTCCATGGCGTCGCTCGCCGAGGTCATCTTCTCCCGTATTCGACCCA
>CALCNF010000030.1 GCA_937897815.1 uncultured Pseudomonadota bacterium
GGCCGCGATCGCGGCGTCGATGGCCTTGTACGACGCGTTGGATTTCGGCGCCGTCGCCAGATAGGTACAGGCTTGGCCGAGGACGATTCGCCCCTCTGGCATCCCAAGCACCCGAAAGGCACGGTCCGCTTCGACCGCAACGGAGAGCGCCCGGGGATCAGCGTTTCCTACATCCTCTGCCGCGAAGATGATCATCCGGCGCGTCAGGAACAGCGGGTCATCACCAGCCTCGAGCATCCGAGCCATGTAATAGAGCGCGGCATCCGGATCGCTTCCCCGCATGCTCTTGATGAACGCGCTCGTCACATCGTAATGCCCGTCACCTGCCCGGTCGTGCCGTAGGGATGGGGCCGAGAGGGACACCTCGGCGAGCTCGCGGCTCAACACCTCGCCCACGCGATGGGCGTGATACGCCGCCTGCTCCAGAAGCGTCAGGGCACGGCGTGCGTCTCCGTCAGCAGCGTCCGCCAAGGCGCGCAGCACGCCAGGAGCTACCTCGACATTGAGGTCTCCCAGGCCTCGCTCAGAGTCACGAAGCGCTCGCTCAAGGAGCGTCTCGAGTGTCTCAGGCTCATGCGCTTCAAGGCGCACGACACGAGCCCGGGAGATGAGCGCCGAGTTGAGCTCGTAGCTTGGGTTCTCAGTCGTCGCCCCAATCAAGGTGACCGTGCCATCCTCTACGTGCGGGAGAAGCGCGTCCTGCTGGGCCTTATTGAAGCGATGGATCTCGTCGATGAACAAGATGGTGCGGCGACCGCCCAGCCTGAGGCGGTCCTTCGCAGCCGCGATGATCGCGCGGACCTCTTTCACCCCACCCAGGACCGCAGAGAAGGGCTCAAAGACCGCGTCAGCGGCGGTGGCTATCACGCGCCCAAGCGTGGTCTTGCCGGTCCCCGGGCCGCCCCACAAGACCAGGCTCGGCACAGCGTCACGCTCGATCGCCATGCGCAGGAAGCTCCCCTCGCCGAGGACCTCTTCGTGCCCCACCACGCCGTCCAGGGTCGTGGGGCGCATACGGTCCGCGAGAGGCGCTCCAGCGGCGCTATTTGTGGCCTGGTCAAACAGCTCCATGAGCCTACCGTAGCAGGATGTTCGGCCATCGTCCTGACGGATCGACCATCGGCGCATCGAGGTCCTTGAATGGCCACTACAGGTTGTGTAGTGTCCGCGCCCCCTACTCTACAGGTGGAGCCCATGCTGCCCGAAGACCTTCAAACCGCGCTCACCTTTGACGACGTGATGCTGGTGCCTGGCTACAGTGAAGTCCTGCCCTCTGGCGTGGATCTCACGGCCCAGCTGAGCCGAGGCCTGGCCTTGAATATGCCGCTCCTCGCGGCGGCCATGGACTCGGTGACCGAGTCCAAGATGGCCATCTCCATGGCGCGCAACGGCGGAATCGGGGTGGTCCACAAGAACCTAAGCCCGGAAGACCAGGCGCTCGAGGTTCGGAAGGTCAAGAAGCACGAGAGCCGCATGGTCATTGATCCGGTGACTATCGCGCCGGGACAGACCATTGGAGGCGCCCTTGAGGTGATGCGTCGGCAAAACATCAGCGGACTCCCCGTCGTGGAGAACGGCCTGCTGGTGGGCATCCTGACCAACCGTGACATCCGCTTCGTGGAGCGTCTCGAGCAGAAGGTCAGCGAGATCATGACCCGCGAGCTGGTCACGGCTCCGGTCGGCACGACCTTCGAGGAGGCCAAGGCCCTTCTCCATGAGCATCGTATTGAGAAGCTCCCCGTGGTCAGCGAGACGGGTGAGCTCCAGGGGCTCTACACGATCCTCGATGTGGAAAAGGAGCAGCGCTACCCCTTGAGCGCCAAGGATTCACGCGGCCGCCTGGTCTGCGCCGCGGCCGTGGGCGTGGGTGACGACTGCTTGCGCCGTGTCCCCCTCCTGGTGGAGGCCGGCGTAGACGCCGTGGTCATCGACACCGCGCACGGGCACTCCAAGGGCGTTATCGACGCCGTTAGGGACACGAAACAGAAGTATCCAGAGCTCCAGGTTATCGCTGGGAATATCGCATCAGGCGAAGCCGCGGCGGCGCTGATTGAGGCCGGAGTGGACGCCGTGAAGGTCGGCATCGGTCCCGGCTAACCCTAGCCCTGACC
>CALCNF010000031.1 GCA_937897815.1 uncultured Pseudomonadota bacterium
CGAGCCCGGACTGAGCTGCCTGGAAGACCTGTGCGTGCCCCAGGAGAGCGCGGACATCTCGGATGGGACGAGCGGTGAGGACACGGACGATCTGCCCGATGTGCAAGGCGCACCGGAGACGACGACCGGCCCGGATGTCCAGGCGACCCCGGACGCGACGACGGACGCTGGAGCTCAAGACGCGCTCGACACGACCCAGGATGGAGTCCTGGACGCTGGCTCCGACGGGGCTTCAGACGGCGGCTCTGACAGCGGTTCTGGCGACGCCACAGATACGGGGGTTGAGCCCCCAGAGTGTCAGCCGGAAGACGCCGAGAGCCAGCCCTGCGGGTTCAATGGAGCCGGCACCCAGGAGCGCACCTGCTCCGAAGGGACCTGGACGCCCTGGGGCGACTGCGAAGACCCCGACAGCTGTCTGAACGAGGATATTCAGACCGGCGAGTCTGTCTGCGGCCTGAACGCCAAGGGGCTCATCGTGCAGCTCTGTGAGAGCGGACAGTGGACCGACACCGACACCTGTCTCGACCCAGACGCCTGCACCAACGAAGACACGCAGCCCAGCGCCCTCCCCTGCGGGCTGAACGGACAGGGCTTCATGGAGCAGCTGTGCGCCGACGGGCAGTGGACCGACACCGACACCTGCCTCGACCCGGACGTCTGCATCAATGAGTCCATCGGGCCCGGTGAGACGGCCTGCGGATTCAACGGCCAGGGGGTCCTCGAGCAGCTCTGCTTGAGCGGGCAATGGACCGACACCGAGACCTGCCTCGACCCAGACGTCTGCACGAATGAAGACACCCAGCCTGGCGAGACGACCTGCGGGCAAAATGAGCAGGGGCTCCTCGTGCAGCTCTGCACGAACGGCCAGTGGTCCGACAGCGACACCTGCGACGGCACCCCCGTGGTGTCCATCTCGGCGCTCACCTCCATCGCCTATGAAGGAGGCGCCGTGAGCGCGGTCTTGCGGGTGAGCCTGGATGTGCCTGGGGCGGACGACATCGAGGTCTCGTTCTCCCTGGAGGGCAGCGCCGAGCACGGCGCCGATTATGAGCTGAGCGCGGACGGCGCGAGCCTCACCGGCTCGGTGACGCTTCCCGCGGGCGCGGTCGATCTGGACCTCCTTGTGACACCGCTCGTCACACCCGAGATGGAACGAACCGAACACATGACGCTGAGCCTTGAGTCGGCCACGAGCGCGACCCTGAACACCGAGGCCCTGGAGGCGTCCATCACCCTGGTCGAGCATGGGCCCTCACCCGGGGTCATTTATCATGTCGCCGTAGACGGTGATGATGGTGCGCTGGGGACCAAGGAGGCGCCCTTCGCGAGCTTGGCCCATGGGGTCAGCGTATTGGAGCCCGGCGACACGCTCTTCATCCACGACGGGACCTACCTGAACGACGGCTTTAGCGAGGACCACGGCGAAGACGGCACACAGAACAATGACAATGGCGTGATCCTCAAGGTCGGTCTGTCCGGGAGCGCGGACGCGTGGACGCGCATCGCGGCCTTCCCCGACGGTAACGGCGAGCGTCCTCTCTTGCGCTTCGACGGGGCGGGCGGGATTCAGCTCTTATCGGGTGCGAGCCACGTGATCATCGAAGGCCTGGAGATCGAGGGCCCCAACAAGGTGCTGCAGCACGAGTGGGCCCACGCCCACAGGTGGAGCAAAGAGGCCCTCTACACGGGCCGCGGGATCTTCACCTGGGGCCCGGTTCACCACGTGGTGATCCGAGACTGCGACGTCCACCACACGCCCAACTCGGGCATCCGCTTCAACAAGGCCGACTACATCCTGGTCGAGCACAACACGGTGTCAAACGCCACCTGGTGGTCGTCGAGCGCTGAGAGCGGCATCGTCATCGCCACCGCCGAGCACATCGACACCCTGGACGTCGTGAAGATCCTCTACTCAGGCAACCGGGTCTACAACAACTGGAACTTCATGGAGTTCTGCAGCGGGCCGCTCGAGGGGAGCGCCGAGGACGTCTACGGCAACTGCGACGCCTACACCGGCGGCATCATCGACGGGCAAGGTCTCTACGTCACAAGGAACTACGACACCTACCTCCACGGCCGGATGCGATTCGAGAACAACGTCGCCTTCAACAACGGCTTCGGAGGCGTCGTCTATCACAAGACCGACCGAGGGGAGCTGGTGAACAACCTGGTCTTCATGAACGGCTCCTACCCGGGGACGAGCAACTACACCGGGCTCACCCTGAACACCGCCGACGACGTGATCATCGCCAACAACATCGTCTGGGCCCGAGAGCCCGGAGACTACGCCGTGAAGAACAACGGCAACGCGACCAACGTGGTGGCGACCCACAACTACATTGTCGGCAAGACCCAGTTCGGGGACCCGGACGAGAACACGTTCGTGGACTCCCTCGACGCGCCTCCGTTCGATGACTTCTTCACCGACGTGACCGGCATCGCGGACATCACGCCTGACCCCGATGCGCTCACGGGACCGAGCTCAGCCGCGGAGATCGATGATGTGATCTCCGCCCTCCCCCTGGACTTTCGCCCCCTGCCGACCACCGCCCAGGTGATCGATCAGGGCTCGGCGAGCTACGCGCCGCCCGTGGACCGTCATGGCGACCCGCGTCCCCTGGGCGCAGGGGTCGACATCGGCGCTGACGAGGTCCCGGGTGACCAGAGCTGCTCAGAACAGTCGCTGACCGAAGGCGCATCATGCGACGACGGGCTCATGAGCACGCTAAACGACACCTGTCACCTGTCAGGCGCCTGCGTAGGCGAGGGCCCGAGGCGGAGCGCGTCGGTCGGCGCGCGCCTCCAGC
>CALCNF010000032.1 GCA_937897815.1 uncultured Pseudomonadota bacterium
ACTTTGTGGCCTTTGACATCACGGAAGCTCGAAACATGTGGCGCAACTGGTTCCAAGCCCTTCGACAGGGCTTTGAGCCTCAGCTGGCCCCCTAGAAGAAGCGAATCCCGGCACAAAGCGAAACCACTGGCGTGTGAACGTGGTTTCGATAGATCGCGTTCAAGTGCACACGGACCCCCTCGGAAACCAGAGCGTCCTGCTCAGTCTCCGTCCTTTGCCCCGCGGGCACGAGCTCAGTCTCCCCCGCGAGCGTCGCTGAGAAACCGACCGCGACTCGAAAAAACCACCCGCTCTTGAGCACCCAACGCCAGCCGACCTCCACGTCCAACATGTGCAGGGTCGAGGTCAGGTCGTACTGCACGTACTGCAGCGCCTCTTCATCCAGCAGGTCCCGGATGTCGTCTTCTAAGACCGTGACCAGATCGCCACCAGCGATCACACTACCCAAGGTCACCAGCCCATAGCCGGCCTCCACAAAGAGCCCCTTATCAGGCAGCGGACGCCAGCCAAAGTGAAGACGCCAAACCAGCGCGTCTCTCCAGGAAGCCAACACCAAATCAGCGGTCTCCTGCTCATAGGCGTCGAAGCTCCGAGCGATGGCGTTGATCACCTCCACATAAGAGGTCAACAGGTGCCCGATAGAGGTCGAGAGCTGCAGACCCGCAGGCATCTCCACGGAGAGGTGACCCCCCATGTGGAGCGGAAAGTCAGTCCCCAGCCCCATCTGCAGATGCCAGGGCGATCGCTTGGCTTCCGCTGACCCGGTGGGAAGACACAGGCCGGCGATTAACGAGAGCGCAAATACGCAGCGCCCCCATCTGCGCCGTGAGCGTGCGCAAAGCTCCTCACCCATTCCCACTGAACACCACACGCTGGACAACGACCTCTTCTCCATATGAGGCCGCGGTGAGCGCGCCTCAGCTCTTGGGGTACACCTTGGCGAGGTAATCGACGATGAGCGTCACCTCTTCTGGAGTCAGCTCAGCCTCTTCATCCTCGATCATCTGTTGAACTACTTTCGCCCAGCCTTCCTTGTCATCGCCACCGTGTTCTTCAACATCGGTCATTTCATGACACTCGGTGCAGCGGTTCTCGACGAGCTCCTTGACGTCCACCGCGTTCTCTTGTGGGGCCGCTGTGTCTTCTGTGGGGGACTTAGGCTCGGCCACCGCCGCAACCGCTTTCGCTGCGGCGGCCTCGCGATCCCGAGTCTCCTTGCGCTTGATGCTCACGGACTCCTGAAGATCCGGGCTGATCGCCACGAGGTAGGCCGTCACCGTGTGGACATCCCGCTCCTCGATCTTCGGCCCAAGGTTCGGCTTCTCCGCCATACGTCGGACGATCTTCTGCCAGGACTTACCAGTGCGAGGCTTCACCAGGATGGTCCGCATATCGTGACAGACGGCGCACTGACGGGTCAGCACCTCACGCCCAGCCAAGAGCGACTCCTCAGTCGTGAGAATCTCAGGAGAAAACTCTTCCGGGGTGTCGAGCCCCGACAAGATCATCTTCACGCGAGAGAGGTTCTTCGGTGTGTAGACCTCGGCCAACATGCCGTGAGCCTGGAAGGCGAACGGGAGCGAGAGCATCGCCAACATGATCGTGCAGGTGAGGATCCCCAGCCCAAGCGCAGGGAGCGACTTGCCGAAATGCTGAAACCATCGAATGACCGAGATCTTGGTCACCAACAGGACCCCGAGCACGATCGCGACGCACGCGTGCACTACGGTCCGGGCTGGAAGCTCCATCTGGTACTCCCACAAACGCGGGACCATGTGCCACATCATGAAGACGTAGATGATGAGGAA
>CALCNF010000033.1 GCA_937897815.1 uncultured Pseudomonadota bacterium
TCGGCGCCGTAGAGAGCGGCGCGCACCAGGTCGCGCTCACCTGCGCTGCGTTTGGCTTCATGTTCACCCTGGGAATCTCCAGCGCCGCCGCGGTCCGTGTAGGACAGGCCGTCGGCGCGGGTCGCTCCGAAGACGTTCGACGATCGGGGCTCGCCGCGGGGATTCTTGCGACGATCGTCATGGTGGGCTTCGCGACGATGTTTTTGACCATTCCCAAGCCACTCGCCAGGCTCCTGACGGATCAGCCCGATGTCCTCGAGTTGGCCGCGAGCCTCTTTGTCTACGCCGCCAGCTTCGCGATCTTCGATGGGATTCAGGTCGCCATGGCGGGCGCGCTGCGTGGCGCCGGTGATATACGGGTCCCCTTCTACATGACGACCGCATGCTATTGGCTATTCGGTATTCCGGTGGGGCTGTACCTCGGCTTTTGGGCGGAGCACGGAGTTCACGGTCTCTGGACGGGGCTGGTGAGCGGGCTCGTCCTGGCCTCTGTGCTCCTGAGCGCGAGGTTCCATTGGATCGCCAAGCGCCCGATTGAGCGTGTGGAGGCCGGGGCGTGAGCGCTCGATGGGCGCCAGACGTGACCGTCGCTGTGCTCGTCGAGCGTTCGGGCACGTTCCTCATGGTCGAGGAGCGGATTGAGGGTCGACTCTGCCTGAACCAGCCTGCTGGACACCTCGAGGCCGGTGAGAGCCTGGTGGAGGCCGCGACCCGCGAGGTCTTTGAAGAGAGCCGCTGGCGAGTCGAGGTGACCCACCTCGTCGGGGTGCACAGCTGGACCCATCCCGACTCCGGTCGTTCATGGCTGAGGTTCGTGTTCTGCGCCGTCCCCCTCGAAGAGCAACCGGGGCCGCTGGACCCTCCTGTGGTCGCGGCGGCGTGGCTCACACGCGCCGAGATCAACGAAGCGTCAGAGCGCCACCGCTCTCCCTTGGTCGCCGCGGCTCTTGAGGCCTACGACACCGGTCTGCGCGTCCCCCTCGAAGCCCTGCAGAGTCTACTCGGCCAGGCCCGCTAAGGCCGCCTGCTCCCACTGCTCCGGTGTGGGGCTCACGATGCCCTGGCAGGGGCTGACCGCGGAGTCTCCTGTGTCGAACTCCACGACCTCTCCGCCTGCGGCCCCTCGATCCCGGTCGAGGATGACCTTGATGCGCATCTGGTCGCGCTCACGGAGCTTAGAGGACGCCCCGAGGACGATCCCGATGCGCCCACCCTCTAGAAGGACGAGACTTCCAGACGGCACACTCCCGATCCAGTGAACAAAGGCCTTCACGACCAGCGGGTTGAGCTCTCGACCGGCGCCACGAGCCAACCACTCCAGGGCCTCCGGCGGCGTCATCGCGCGAGTACGCCACGGGCGCGGCGTGGTCATGGCGTCGTAGCGGTCACACACAGCGATGATCTCTGCGAATAGATTCCGCTTCGTCTTTAGTTTCAGAGGGTAGCCGCCGCCGTCGTACCACTTGTGATGGGTGAGGGAGGCGTTCACCGAGCGCACCAACACAGGATCGAGCTCCTGGTAACGCCCCAACACGGAGACCCCCCGGAAGGGGTGCTCGTGAACCATCTCCCAACCCCGATCATCGAGGACCTCGGAGCCATCGAGGATCTTCAGGTCCACGGAGACGTTACCGATGTCCGCGAGGGCCGCGGCCACACCGAGGTCACGGCAGTCATGGCGCTTGAGTCCGAGGGCGCGCCCCAGGCCAACGGCCAGGATCGCCGTGTTCACGGCATGACAGTAGAGGTAACCCTCCCAGTTCTTGATGCCCGTGAGCAAGAGCAGCAGGTCGGTGATCTGAGGGTTTGGGTCCTCGTAGACGTCGACGAAGTTCTGGATGACACGTCGGACCGCCTTAAAGGTAATCGGCCGGCCCTCTCGAGCCTGCTGGTAGAGCTCTCGGACGACACGAATGCAGCGGAAGTAGCTCAGCTTGATGAAGGTCCGCTTGTCGATGCTCGGGAGCTTCTCAAGGTCGTGCGGAACGAACTTCGTGAGCTCAATATCTGTGACGCCGCGGCGCTCAAGAGCGTCCGTGATGTCGTCATAGGTGTCTCCCTCTTCCTCTTCGTCCAGCCCCGTGTGCTCAAGAAACAGCTCCGTGAAGCTCTCCAGGGACTCGCGCGCCGGCATCCCCCTGAAGATCACGCTCCCGATCCACCGACGCTGAAGCTCCTCCGAGAACGTCTCAAAGAGCTCGAAGGTGGTCTCAGTCGCCTTGATCCGGTGCTCATTCACGTAGAAGTCGCGAGAATAGTAGAGAACCTCAACGGTCTCCTGGACCTCGAATAGGCGCTCCATGGTCGCCACGGCGCGGTCGAGCGCCTGCTGCGCCGCGTCGTTGTCCATGGTGTGAAAGCGGCGCACGCGCACGACCGCGTAGAGGTTCAGCAGGAACTCCCGAGCGACCGCCTTGGTCTGTCGCGCTACCTCCTCAGCCAGCGCCTCGGCGGTATGTTGGCTCTCGTTCATAAAGCTCATGACGACCGCCCTCCAGCTCCCGATGACCGTCCACCACCGCTGCGATGGCTCAGCACGCGGCTGCAGATCCGCCGGACGCGCGCCGGTCCGGTCCGGCTCGCGTTCTCCAGCACGCTCATGGCCTGCGCCCCACCGATCTTGGAGAGGCAGATGGCAGCGGGCTCGACCAGCTCAAGCTGTTTATCCCCCTTGGCGTTGGCGATGTCTCGGAGCATGGCGACGGCCACCATCACGACCAGCAACCAAACGAGGGACCCACCCAGAAGCCCCATCGTCCCCGTCAGGATCGGCCACGCGATCAAGGCGGTCACGGCGCTGGTCAGGAGGAGGGCGCGGGAGGTCCTCTGGAACCATGGAGCTGCGTCCGTCCCGACCTGAGCGGACAGCGCCCGAACGACTCGGTCGCCACCAAAGCCCGCCAGAACTCGGTACAGCACGAGCTGCTCCTGGCGGTCTCGATCTGCAAAGGACTCTCCCTCCAGGATCGCGACCAGGCGGGGAATCGACTCTGAAACTTCGATGCTACCAAACGCCTCGATGGCCGCCACGCGCACCCCACCATGAGGATCATGAAGCATGGGCTCGATCAGCTGGGCGCGTTGGCCTGAGCCCGCGCGTCCCAGAGATCGCACAGCCGTCTGGCGAATGACGTGTGACTCGTGCATGAGTAGAGGCTCGTAGAGCTTGAGCGCGTCCGATGAACGAATCCTCGACAGCACCTTACAGGTGCCTTTCACGACCTTCCAGCGGCGGTGTTCCAGACCCGGCCGCAGCTTGAACGGGTCTCCCTTGCACAGGGTGAAGACGGCATCCTGGAAGAGCGGCAACGCCAGCTCCTCATCCATTTGATCGAAGAGGTCCACGAGATGAGGCAGCGCGCCGGACCCGAGCCCGCCGAGATAATCCTCGATCAACTGGCGCCCTTCCGCCCCTGGATGCTGCATCAGGTAGTCGAGGGCCGCGATGAGGTTATCGGGCCGTCCCGCGGCCTCCGTGATCGCCTCAAGTGCCTCGCGCATCTCGGCGTCCTCCAGCCGCGGCGAGACCTGACGAACTCCCTTGAGCAGGGGAACCACGTGCTCAAAGTCCCTCATCAGAAGGAGACCACGGCAGACCTCCGCCAGCGCCCGAACCAAGCCCTCTGCCTCTTCGGGTTGCGACGTCCAGACCAGGGTCCTGAAGAGCGCGCGAATAAACTCACCGGTGTGATCCGCCCCCTCTTCCTCTGCGACCAGGTCGGTGATGGCCTGACGCTCCTCCTCTGTCATCTCTTCGTGGAGCACGTCCAGCCGCTTCGGCTCATCCCCCGAGAGGGGACTTCGCCGCCGGTCGGACTCTGCTGACTTCTCCTCGACGACGCTCAACCCACCCGCGAGCTCCTCGATGTCCGGCACCGTTTCGTTGGTGAGGTCATCGATCAGCAGGTAGCTGATGTTGCGGAAGCGACGCTCCCACATCAGCGTCACCAGGTCCGAGCTCAAGTTCGAACCCTTGGAGACCAGGCGCAGACACTCAAAGTAGCCCGCGATCTCGTTGGGCTGAATTCCCTGATGGAAGAAGAAACGGCGAATTCCATCCGCGAACATTCGGAACGGATAGCTGTTGCGCAGATCCCGGTCCTCATAGACCCGCACATCATCATAGTAGATGGCGAAGCGATCGACCGTGAGCTCCAGAAGTTCGTAGTTTTCGAAGTAGGTCTCGAGGAGGCCGATCAGCCCCTCAGTCGCCTCTCGAACCACCGGGTTGTCTCGGGGATAAAGCGAGAAGCTCTTGTAGGCCTTCGACAGGGTGGCGAGGATCTGACGGACGATTCCGATAGCCTGTTCCGACGTGCCCTCATCACCGAAGCTTCGCCTTGAGACCGGGAGCAGGTTCTCGTCGGCGGCCTCCTCGCTGATGTCGAGCAGGGAGATCATCTTGGGTCCGCTGAGCGTCTTTTTCGCCTCTTCAAGCGCCTCCAAGAGCTCTCCCGCGCTCTGGTAGCGTCTGCCCTTCTCCTTCTCCAGACACCTCAAGATCACGGCGTCTAGCTCGGCGCTTACGTCCTCATCAGGGCGTATAGCGCTCGGAGGAACCGGCGGCTCGGACACGTGCTTTCGAAGCAGCTTGAAGAGGTTGTCTGCCATGAAGGGAGGGGCGCCGGTCACCATCTCATAGAGCAAGCAGCCCATGGAGTAGACGTCGGTCCGCACGTCCAGGGGATCTCCGACGCACTGCTCAGGAGACATATAGGCCGGCGTTCCCGCGAACTTACCGGCGCGGGTCAGGCCCTGCTGAAAGTCGCGCGCCAGGGGATCGTCAGGGAGGTTCTGCTCCTCGACGTTCGACTCAGCCAGCTTGCCGATTCCGAAGTCGAGCAGCTGAGCGAAGGGATGATCCGAATCGCTTTCCAGCACCATCACATTCGCGGGCTTCAGATCGCGATGGATGATCCCTGCGCCATGGGCAGCTCGCAGCCCCTGGGCCATCTGGACGCCCAACTCAATCACCCTCAGCTGGGAGAAGGCTCCCTGGTCCGCGATGAGCTCGCTGAGATCACGGCCCTCGAGAAACTCCATCACAATGTACAGCGTCGAACCCGACTCATCCTGGCCAAAGTCGTGGATCGTCACCACGTGCGGGTTGTTGATCCGCGCGTAAATGCGAGCCTCATTATAGAAGCGCTTGATCTGCACCTCATCGGTGCACAGGTCCTCCTTGAGGACCTTGATCGCGACGTCCTGCTGGAGGTTCAACTGGAGGCCGCGGTAGACCGCACCGAACGCGCCTTCACCTAGCTTGGAGACGATCTGATATCGACCGCCAAACACGTGCCCGCCCGGCAGTTCTCCCGGGGTCTGTTCGGACTCGTCCTGTCCAAGCTCCAAGCTAGGCTCCTTAATGTAAAGCGCCGGTCATCGGTTGATTAGCAAGCCCGCGCGGAGCACCTTTGTCGGTGTTTCCCTGGAAGGATACCCCACGCGCGGGCGAACTCTCAAACGTGCGCGCGCGGCGACGTGACAGCGGGAATCAGAACCACCCTCTCAAGCCCATGGGCGCGACGGACAATCGGGTCCCCGCTGCGTCGGGCTCCACCCTCGTGTACAATCCGCTGGCCACACATGGTTTTCAGGGAGCACACGCAATGCGGACAAGCAGCACGCTGGTCATCGCCGTACTCACGACCTTCATTCTCGCTGGCTGCGGAGAGACGAGCTCCAGCGCCCCCTCCGACCCCATAGACGGAGGCTCTAGCGTCGACACCGGCCAGGACACGGGGGCCCCTTCTACGACCTACCATGGAGACGCGCGGGTCATCCTCGATCGTCGATGCGTGAGCTGCCATACGAACGGAGGTGGCGCCCCGTTCCCCATGGACTGGAACGCCGACGAGTGGTCCAGCGGCGCGGCCTGGTGGACCTCCATGGCCATGAACGCCATCGATGACGGCCGCATGCCGCCGTGGCAGCCCCTGGATGATTGTCGGCCCATCGAGCACCCCAGAGTTCTGGATCCAGACGAGCTGAGCACCCTGAAGGCGTGGCAGGCCGAAGGGTTCCCCGCCGGCGAGGAGTCTGAATACGTCCCTCCTCCGCAGGTGAGCGCCGCGCCCCTACCGGACCCCACCATCACCATGACGCCAACCGACTCGTATGTCCCGGACGCCACGCAGCCCGACGACTACCGGTGCTTCCTGATGGACGCGACGTTCGACTCGGACCGTTATGCGACCCGAACCGACGTCTGGCCGGGCTCGAAGGAGGTCGTCCACCATGTGATCCTCTACCGGGTCGATGGCGGAGACATCTCTAAGGTTGAGGCGCTCGACGAGAGCGCGACAGGGCTGGGCTACCCGTGCTTCGGAGGGCCCGGAGTGGAGGGCGAGTTTATCGGCGCTTGGGTGCCGGGAGCGACGCCATTTGCGTTCCCCGATGACTCTGCCATCGGGATCCCGGCGGGCTCTCGCATCGTCATGCAGATGCACTACAACACGGTTTATCTGAACGCCGAAGACGGCGTCCCGAGCGATCTCACCACCATGGCCCTGTGGCTCCTGCCCGAGGGCGAGCGTCCGAAGGACCTGGTGTACTTCCAACCGATGGCGAACACCGACATCTTTATCCCCGCGAACAACGCCTCCTCTGCTCACGTCGAGGACCTCTACGTTGGGTGGAACGCCCTCGTGGTCGGGTCGGCTCCTCATATGCACAAGCTGGGCACCGAGATCCGCGCGTCCCTGGTGAACGAGAATGACGCCGTCAGCTGCCTGATCGATGTCCCAAGGTGGGACTTCAACTGGCAACAGCTCTACACGTTCGCAGAGAGCGACGCGCCGTTCGTCCACGGAGTCAGCAGGCACCGGATGACGTGCATCTATGACAACAGCCCAGAGAATCAGCCGGTGATCAATGGGGAGCAGAGCAACCCCAAGAACGTCACTTGGGGAGACGGCTCGTTTGACGAGATGTGCTTGAACTATCTTCTGCTCAAGTTCCCGTACAAGGCGACCGAGCACCTCTGTGGCAATTACGACTGGTGCGCGGAGAGGTGTGATGGGGACGTCGTGTGCGCCCTCGGATGCGCGGTCGGCTCAGGGGACGCGTGCGCCGACTGCGTCAACGACGGCTATGTCGCTTGCGGACAAGCCCAGTGCCCTTCGGTGACCAACGCCGCCCTGGCCTGCACCGGGACCTGCACGAACGGGGGCTCCGAGGTCCAGGAGTGTATCATTGGGGACTGCCGGGCCGAGTGGCAGGCCGCTCATGAGTGCGTCCAACCGTTGATGAAGGACCCGGTATGCGCCGAGCACTTCTCGACCTGCGACTTCGGCGAGTAGCGCCTTGAGAGTCCTCCTGGCCGCGAGCCTGTACGTCCTCGCGATCGCCGGCGAAGGCTGGGCACATGGACCCGCTCCGGCCCCCCTGGAGATGCTCCCGGCGAGCGCATCGGAGGGGACCTTCACCCCCAGCCTGATCCGGCTCAACATCGGGTTGGCTCGTCTCGTCGAGGGAGCGTGGGTGTATGGCTGTCCTTCGCAGTATGGCGACGCCGAGACCGCGCGAATGGCGGCGACAGACGACAGCGAGCTCGTCGTCGCCGTAGGAGGCGGGGAGGCCTACGCCTCGGACGACCAGGGCTGCTCATTTGAGCTCCTGGGTCGTGACGAGGCGAGCGACTTCTACGCGCTCAGAGCTTCAGGAGACGGGGACGGCGTCTGGGTGCTCGCTGGAAACGCGGCCGACGGCGAGGGAGCCCTGACTCGTTTGGACAGTGCGGGAGCCGTCGAGACCACGCGGCTCTTTGTAGGGAGTGAAGGGCTGATCCCGGACTCGCTGATCCCCTGGTCAGCCGGCGACCGGTCTGGAGTCCTGGTGGCCGGTGCCGCCCCCAGCCCGAGACTTTGGAGAGGCGAGCGCCACGTCCACGACGGCGGTGTCCAATGGACATGGACATCCTGGCCACTTCAGGGTCTCGACGCGTCGACGGCCTTCTTGCGGCTCGCAGGCCTTGAGCCATCGGGCGGACTCTGGTTGGTGGTAACCGACCAGGCGGGAAGGAACCTGTGGCGCGGATCGTTTGCTCCCGACGCGGCCCCATCGCTTACGAGCGTCCACAGCCCCGTGAGCGTGCTCAGGGGTCCGGTGCGGCTCGGGGAGCGCTACCTGGCGGTCTTCGACGGTCAACTCAAGGCGGGACCCATATCGGACGACGGCGCAATCTGGGCTCCCCTGGGAGAGACCAACTGGACGTGCCTCGATGAGGTGCGCGGCGACGTTCTGGCGTGCTCGTTGACCCGACTGGAGCGGCTGCTCGACGACGGAGAAGAGGGAGCGCCCCCCACCGAGACCGTCTTCATGCTCGCCGAGCTCCAGGGCCCGAGAACCGAGTGCATGACGGAAGAGGCGCAGACCGGGTGCTTCTCCGACTGGGTACACTTTGGAGTGGAGGCCGGTCTGTACACACCGGGCGACCCCCTCTTGCCACCAAGCGTGGAGACCGCGACCGAGGGAGGCTGCGTGAACGGCTCAAGCCTTCCCGCTGACTGGATGATGGTGCTGGCGCTCACGGCGTTGGCGTGGTCGAGGCGCCGTCGGGCGTGCTAACACCTGGGTATGGTCCTCCACCCTCCCCTCAGTAAACCGATCGCGGTGCTCACCATCGCGGGCTCAGACTCGGGTGGTGGTGCGGGTATTCAAGCGGACCTGAGGACCTTCGCAGCCCACGGACTGCTGGGGTGCACAGCCATCACGGCCATCACGGCCCAGAACACCACCGGCGTGCAGACCTGGAACGCCACCGACTCCGACCTGGTTCGAGCGCAGATCCTGTCTGTGATGGAGGACCTACCCGTACGAGCCGTGAAGGTGGGGATGCTGGCGACGGCTGAGATCGTGCGAACCGTCGCGGAGACCTGGCTCGATCTGGAGAGCCCACCGCCGCTGGTGATCGACACTCCGATGGTCTCCAGCTCTGGCCACGCGTTGACATCAGAGTCGACCACGGAGGCCGTGCGGCGCCTCCTGCTACCCCTCGCGGACGTGGTCACTCCCAACTGGGAGGAGGCCCGAACGCTCCTCGGCGTCGACGCCATCGACAGTCCCACCGACGCCATCGCAGCGCTCTCAGCGCTGTCGGGCGGTAGAAGCGCTGTCGTCCTCACCGGAGGACACCGCTCGAAGGGTGGCCAGGCCATTGACCGGGTGCGCCTGGCCGATGGACGACACCTGGTATTGGAGTCGCCATGGATGAAGACGTCCTGTGACCACGGGACAGGCTGCACCTTCTCCGCCGCGATCGCCGCGGCCCTGGCCCTCGGAAACCCGGTGGAGGCGGCGCTCCACAGCGCCAAACACTATCTCGGACGCGCGCTGCTCACGGCGGCGCCGGTCGGGTCGGGTCGAGGTCCAGTCGATCACCTATGGGCGCTGCGTTCCGCCATCGAGGACCCCCATGACTGAGTCGACGCTGCCAAACCCCACACCGAACGTGGAGGACCTGCTCACCACGGAGCGGTTGACCGAGCCTCAACGACGCTTCCTCCGCCACTTCGCGCCGACGGTCTTCAAGCGACGCTTCTACCTTTCCGGTGGAGCGGCGCTGAGCACCGGCTATCTTGGACA
>CALCNF010000034.1 GCA_937897815.1 uncultured Pseudomonadota bacterium
CGCTCTGCGGAGACGATGGCGGCCCTGCAAGACGCAAGAGATGATCTCGCTGAGCGGCATCAGCGCGCCGTGACGCTGACCGAGTTCAGCCGGTCGATGCTCAGCTACAAAGACGGGACGTCACCTGCAGATCCCCTTCTGGATGCCGTGCTGACGATCCCAGAGGCTCAAGCCGCGCTCGTCATGGACGCGAACTTTGAGGTGCTGGCGTCTCGTGGCCAGATCGGCTCTGGCCTCGATGAGCTTCGCCCCCTCCTTGTCGCTCAGCCAGGGAACTCCCAGGGACGACCCGTAGAGATCAAGGTCGGCGGACACAGCCTCTATGCGCTTCGACTGGGAGCGAGCGAGACCCCTCAGGGCTTCCTGGTCATCGCCACTGTCGACGGCAAGCCTCTCACAGACCGGTCCGCGGTGTTTATCGTAGCCGCATCTCACATCATGACAGCCGCCGCCCTGCGCATCATCAGCGAAGAGCGCTATCGCCGCACCCAAAGGATGGAGACGCTGGGTCAGTTCACGGGCGGCATCGCTCACGACTTCAACAACCTGCTGACGACCATCCTGGGAAGCACCGAGATCGCCCTGCTCCTACTCGAGGATCCCGAGCGCCCCCAAGCGGAGCTGACGAATCACATGGAAATGACCCGCACGGGCGCTCTCCAGGCGAGCGCTCTTGTTGACCGCCTCCTCGCCTTCGCAAAGCAAGCGAACCGAGAGAGGACGCTGTTCGACCTGTACGAGTATGTGCGCTCTCAGGAACAATTCCTGAGCCGATCGTGTGGGGAAGACATTGAGGTGACCTTTCAGTATCCGGATGAGAACGGTTGGGTGCTGGCCGACCCGATCGAGGTCCAGCAGGTGCTCCTCAACCTGCTGGCAAACGCCCGGATCGCCCTTGGAGGCGAGGGACGCATCGATGTCAGTCTCGCCCAGGACGAAACCGGCCAGGCCCGGCTCTGCGTCAGCGATTCGGGCCCGGGTGTGCCGGTGGAGGACAGAGCCCGCATTTTTGAGGCCTTTTACACGACACGGTCGCAGGGGCGCGGGCTGGGCCTCGGCCTGGCCACGGTCGCGTCGATCCTCGACAGCGCAGGCGGAAGCATCAGCGTGTCCGACTCTGACCTCGGGGGCGCAGCCTTCATTGTGCATTGGCCGTTAACCTCCGATGCCCGGCCCGAAGGTGAGGGTTCGCACCTCCGCAGCGCCACGCTTGATCGACCCGTCCGTGTTCTTGTCGTCGATGACGACGAGCTCGTGCGCGAGATTCTGGCGAACATGCTGAGCCAGCTCGGACACACGGTCGTCGAAGCAGACTCCGCGGACACCGCGCTCACCGCGCTGCAAGAGGACAGAGGCATCGAGATCGTGCTGACCGATCTCATGATGCCCGGTCGCTCTGGCGCTGAGCTGATTGAGGTCATGCGCGCACAAGGCGACCGACGTCCCGCCATTCTCGTAACTGGATACGACCGTGAACGCCTTCTGGGGGACGAAAACGCGCCTCTCGCCGACGCGCGCCTCGGGAAGCCCGTCACCATCGACGAGCTTCGAATGACGATCGAACGGGCGCTCACGCCGACCCCCAGCCAGCTCGCGGCGCGAGAGGCTCCCGAGCCCATGTCTTTGCGGGAGGCCGCAGGTGGAGAGTAGGCCAGCCCCACAGCGCTCGGCATGCACAGTGCCTATCTGGCGCCTCGCGATCGCTTTGCTTGGTCTCATCGCCGCGGGTTGCACGGAGACCTCGCCCACGCCGTCCACGGGCCAGGACGAGCCCGATGTGTCCGCTCCTCAGGGTGATCCATGCCAGTACGAGGGCACACCCGGGGCGACCTCCACCTGCCTCGCCCCCACATGGCCCCCCGAGTACTACGCGGAGCAGGCGAGCAAGTACTTCGACACGCTGGACATTGACGCCAGCCCGGACAGCATCCCCAACTACGCCGAGGACGTCGCGCGTTGGGAGTGGCCCCCCTGGCTTCTGCTCACGGGGTATGGGCGACAGAGCCTCCTCGACACGGCAGTTGTGCTTCGGCTTGAGGACCCCTCCACGGTGCCCATCCGTGACTGCCGTGGGTTTGACACGCAGCCCTTCGCCAGGTGCTACGTGGTGTTTGAGTACGAAGAAGGCCCGTGCCCTATCTATGAAGAGTTCACCTTCAATGAGGCCGGAGAGATGACCTTCATCGAGGCCTGGTCGGACCTGCCAGATCTGCGCCCCCAGGGCGACCCCGAGGACCCATGGGGCGAGCATGACTCCCTGGGACGCCTCTCGACTCGTGTCCCTGGCCTGGGTGCGAGCGACGGCACACTGGACCTCGCATCGGAGGCCATGCTCTCGAGCTCAGCCGAGGATCCGGAGGTCGCCGACTTTGCGCTTCGCGCGTCGGACTGGGCCACCTATTGGTTCGAGACGCTCGCCGCGTCGGACCCCGATTTCTTCGCTGTGGGTTGCGGGTGGTAGCTCGGAGCCGCGCGGGCAGCGGAACAGACGTCGCGACAGACGCGCGCCTGATGCTATGCTGACCTGCATGAGCCTTCCCGTCCCGGTCACGCGTCCGACACCGGACCCACCCAAAGAGACCACAGCACAGCAGCGCGCGCTGCCCGTCGTGGGCGGCGTCGGGGCGATCGGAGCGGTCGTCGGCGCGGTGCTCGCGGGCCCGATCTGGGCGGGCATCGCCGCGGGAGTAAGCGCGGTCGCTGCCCTCCCCCTCTGGATTGCGCGGCGCGCGCGTCGGCGAGAGCAAGCCGCTGAGCACCACAGGACGCTCAGTGCCTACAAGCGCCTTGAGGAGATGACCCTCGCCGCTTACCGGCAAATGACGACTGACACCTTGACGAAGGACGAGCTGGTCCGCGGCCAGGGGTTTCACCCGGATGAGGCTGACTGGGCGTTGAAGTGGCTGGTCGCGCACGACCTGATCGACACGGACTGGGATGAGCTGGAGGGGCCCGCCGTCTACCGGCGCACCCACGCGGGGGTCGCGCCAGCCGGGGAAGCTCCGGCTGGAGGCCCTGCCGTAGGTCC
>CALCNF010000035.1 GCA_937897815.1 uncultured Pseudomonadota bacterium
CAGACGTCCTTCCATCTCGGCGGATATGACGCCTCCACCTTCAACGGGCTGATCGCCGAGGCCTACAAGGACATGTGGTTCTTCGATCGAGAGAGCGACACGAATCCCCTGGCCGACGCCCACTATGTCTTCATTCCCTATTGCACGGGGGACGCTCACGCGGGCGACGCCGTGCGCGAGCTGCAAGGGCTCCTGCCCTGGAACAACGGGACCTTCTATTTCAAGGGTCGTTCGAACCTTGAGGCGGACCTCGCGCACATCGTCCCGACCTTCTCGGACGTGGAGCGGGTCGTCCTCTCAGGAGCCAGCGCCGGAGGGTTCGGCGCGGGGTTGAACTGGCCCCTGGTCGGTGCGGCCTTCGGACCCGAAGTTCGCGTGGACCTCATCGACGACTCCGGCCCCCCTCTGGAGCCGAGCTCCGGCATCTGGGAGGACTGGTACGAGACCTGGAACATCGAGCTTCCTCAGGGCTGTATCGGCTGCGAGGATGACGTCTCCGCGGTCGTCGACTTTCTCCGCTCGGACATGCTCCAGCACGGGAAGATGGCCCTGCTCTCCAACGCGCGCGACGCCATCATCAGCGCGTTCTTTCAGCTCAGCCCCTTCGTCTTTGAAGAGCGGCTGTTCTCGGTCCTCGACGTCCTCGATGAAGAGCCGAACGCTCACTACTTCGTCGTAGACGGCGCGGGGCACACCATGACGATCTTCGGCACCGAGGGCTACGAGGCGAGCGACGGTGCAAAGCTCACAGACTGGCTCATCGACTTCCTCGCGGACGCACCGGACCTCAAGAGTCATCGCCCCTGACAGGTCCCTGGGTTCGGGGCCTCGTGTGGCGCGATCGGTCGGCGCGGCTATGATACAACCTGGACAGCGACCCCCCGAACCGAGGTGATCCATGCGCGCGCTCCTCTTCGCATCCTCTCTGCTGCTCGTCGTGGCCTGTTCTGACTCCAAGACCGGCGGAGGTGGCGATCCCATCGACGCGTCGGGCAACCCCTTCCAGTTCGCCGATGGAATCCCCGGCGACGGAGACCAGGGCGACGGGGGCGCGACCGACGGGGCATCTGGAGATGCCGCTCCTGGCCAGGGAGGCGTCGGCGAGCCCTGCTTCGACGATGGGACGTGCGAGGACGGAGCCATGTGCGTGAACGGCTGGTGCGTGCCGGACACGCCGCCTGAGGACGCCCACTCGGACGGGGGCGCCGGTAGCGAAGACGCAGACTCCATGAGCTCCGGCGACACCACCCCACCCACGGACGCCGAGACCCCACCCCCCTGCGAGGCCGACAGCGACTGCCCAGACGAGCTCCCCATGTGTCAGTCGGGGCTGTGCGCTCTGTGCTTTCCAGGGGCCAAGAAGTGCGAGGGCGGCAAGCTGATGATCTGCGACTCTCCC
>CALCNF010000036.1 GCA_937897815.1 uncultured Pseudomonadota bacterium
CCGTGGGCCTCGCCCATGGCGCTCACGCTTCCTTCGAAGTGGTACATTCTCATGGTGGCGCATGCTGGCAGACGCGCTGAGCGCCAGCAACCCCCGGGGGAGGAGAATGTCGCCGGCTCAGGTGAGCAGCAGCGCCGACGCCATGCACATCACGCCCCAGGTCAGGCCCGTTCCGTAGAACCGACCGAAGCTGACGCCCGGATGGCGGCTCAGGCCCATGGCGTGAATCAAGCGCCCAAGGACCAGGGCGACGCACAGGCCGTGGATCCACCCAGGAGAGGTGGTTCCCGAGGCCAGGGCGATGAGCAGAGCGGCCAGCGGCACGTTCTCCGAGAAGTTCGCGTGGGCGCGAATCGCCCGCTTGAGATCCCGATTACCCCCATCGCCGATCCCCACTGCGTGGCGTCTGCGGAGGATCACCACGCGGGTACACAGGACCATGTAGATCATCACCAAGGCCGCGAAATAAGGCGCATAGACAGGCATGTGGAACCTCCAGGATCGACTGTCTCCGTGAGATCCGGTGTTGCCAAGAAAACCTGCGCCGTTCGACAGGAACGATTGGACCACGCTATTGTCGATCTGTGGCTTCTCGGATTTCGTTGTCGTTTTGTCTCACGCTCCTCTTCTTTGTGGGGTGCATCGACGCTGACGTGCAGATCGAGGAGCCCATGGACGTCCTGGCGGACACGGCGGCTCAGGACACGTCGGTCCTGACCTACCCGGATATCAACGCGTCTCCGGCCGTCCTGGTCACGAGCCCGAGCCCCGGAACCATCATCTCCGTGGGAGAGAGCGTCCGGCTCGTCGGTCAGGTCTCCGATGACCGCGACGCGGCTCCCGACCTGACCTGCACCTGGCGCTCCAACCTGGACGGGATCCTCGGGCAGACCGTGGCCCTCGAGGGTGGCCTGGCCCAGCTGGTCGTCGACGATCTGAGCGTCGGACAGCACAACCTCACGCTCGAGGCCATCGACTCGGATGGGATGCGTGGCGTGGCCCAGGGCGTGCTGGTGGTCAACGGACCCCCGACAGCGCCCACCATCGCTATCGAGCCCATTATGCCGACGGCGGACGACGACCTCGTCGCTCAGATCATGGCGGCCTCGACCGATCCCAACCGGGCGGAGAGCGCCCTCGTCGTCGAGTGGCGCTGGACCCGTGACGGGGAGGTCATGGCGGATCTCAACGCCGACGTGGTGCCCGCAGCCCGGACGTCGCCCGGCGAGATCTGGTCGGTGCGCGTTCGCGCCTTCGACGGCCAGACCTTCGGCCCCGAATCCCAGGTGTCGGTCACCATTGACACCGCGTCACGAGAGGCTCCTTAAACGAGCGAGGCTCCTGGAATAAGGCACGTGGCAGCTCGAGAGGCCCCGGCGTGATCGTCGAACTGCGTTTTTTCCTTAACAAAAAACGCGATCGGACCGTTGATCAGAGGCAACCGAGCCTCAACCTTGCTACGACCCTGCCAATTCCCCTATAAGGCGGGCGTCCGCTGCTTCGGGGGGGGTCCGGCAAAGCGTTCGTCACGAACCGCGATTCGCGGTGATCGGGACAGGACGCTGCACCAGGTGCCCCGTTGACCAACCTCCTCGAAACAATACGAATCACCCAAGCCATGGGACCATGGAGCGCGAGCCCGTGAGCCCAGGAGCCCGAATGCTCAACCCCCACCTCTCTCTGGAGCGCAAGCTCGAAGCGATCGCCTTGATCGCGGCGCTGGCGTGCGTCCTGAGCCTGGGAGCGGGTTGCACGGGGACGGAGACGACAGCGAGCGGATCGACCGAGAGCATCGAGACCGAGTTCACCTTCAACGAGGACATCGTATTCACTCCTCAGGACGATGTGGCCGCGAACGAGGCGTGCATCGGCGCGGAGGACGGCTCGCCGTGTGAGGACGGGGACCTCTGCACGATCGAAGACATCTGCATCGGCGGCACCTGCATCTCTGGGGGCCCCAGGAGCTGCACCGAGGAGGGCACCTGTCGGCACGGGACCTGCGAGCCCGACCAGGGGTGCGTCTACGTCGACGCCGACGATGGCCGACCCTGCCAGATGAACTGCTTTAAGGAGTCCGCGTGCAAGGCGGGCGTGTGCATAGAGGACGAGAGCACGGAGATTCTGTGTCCGGCCCCCGAGAACGACTGCGTCGAGCAGCTCCTGTGCGATCGGGACACGGGACAGTGCTCCATCACCGAGTACAAAGAGGCAGACACGGCCTGCAACACGGACGACAACGTGTGCTCGGTTGAGGTCTGTGACGGCAAGGGGACCTGCCAGCCCACCGACGCCCTTGAGGATTGCAAAGACAAGCAGCTGTCGAATCCCTGCTGGACCTACAGCTGCACGCCGAAGACCGGCTGCGTGCCCACCCACTTCGTAGAGGGCCTCTCATGCGACGACGGGAACTCATGCACCATCAACGACGCTTGCGCGGTCTCCAACGTGGGTCAGAAGACCTGTCTCGGGGTCCCCGTGGCGCTCGACGACGGGAACCCATGCACCAATGACTCCTGCGTGGATGGCGTGGTCATCCATGAGCCGGTCGACGGCGTACCCTGCTCGCCCAATGACGGATGCTCGGACACGGGCATGTGCTCCGAGGGGCAGTGCAAGCCAGATCTGGTCTGCGAGTGCACCCACGATGGCGATTGCGCACAGCCGGACAGCCCCTGCGGTGGCGTCGTCACCTGCAACACCTCAGTGGCGGGCGGCAAATGCGAGGTCGTCCCGGGCACCCCGGTGATCTGCGAGCCGACCGACGAGGCCTGCTACGTGAACACCTGCGATCCAAACTCCGGTGTGTGCATCCTTGAGGTCGCTCCCGATGGGGCCACCTGTGATGACGGCGACACCTGCACCGGGCTCGATATGTGCGTCGAGGGCGCCTGCACCGGTGGCATCCCCGTCGTCTGCGATGATGGGGCGTTCTGCAACGGCGAGGAGACCTGCGATAAGGCCCTCGGCTGTGTTTCGGGTCCGCCGCCCAGCATCGGAGACGGCGTGTCTTGCACGGTCGACGCCTGCGACGAAGAGACCGACACGATCACCCACTTCGCCAACAGCGGTCTTTGCACCGACCAGCTGTTCTGCAATGGCGAGGAGACCTGCGACCTCACGCTCGGCTGCGTCGACGGGGCGCCTCCCGAGACCGAGGACGGAGACACCTGCACGGTCGGCAGCTGTGATGAAGAGCTCGACCAGGTGCTCCAGAGCTCGATCGCCTGCGGCTTCACCCTCGTCGGCCAGGTCCTCTCGGACGGCGGCGGGGCCAGCACAACCACGACAGGCTCGACCTTGATGTCGAGCATCGGCGCGCCCCGCTTCTCGGGTACGTCGTCAAACGGCTCGTTCATCTTGCGAGCCGGACTCCCCAAAGGAGGAAACTGATGCGATTCGCATGGACCACCATCGCCGCGATCACGCTCTCTCTGGCTGCGTCCACGGCCTCGGCCGCGACGCCGAACCTGATGCACTATCAGGGCTACCTGACGAACTCGAACGGGACGCCGATTCACTGCCCCAGCGCCGACGTGTGCCCGGACGAGCAGTACGACGTCACGTTCCGCCTGTATGAGGATCTCTCCGGAGGCATCCCGCTGTGGATCGAGACCCACGAGGCGATCCCGCTCGTTCAGGGAACCTTTGGCGTGGAGCTCGGCTCCATCGCGTCCATCAACATTGAGGATCTCGCCGACCCGACCTACCTCGGCGTCGAGATCAACGGCACGGGTGAGCTGAGCCCCCGCCAGCGAATCGTCTCCGCCGCCTTCGCGATGCGCTCGGTGACCGCGGAGATCGCCGACCTGGCCACGAGCGCTGAGAACGCGGAGGCCCTTGGCGGCCTGGCCGCCGACCAGTACGCGACCATCGCCGCGCTCCCCGGCCTGTGCGTGACCTCAGACGAGCTCTCTGACGTTCTCGCTGATGGCGAGTACATGAGCCCCTCCGACGTCTCAGTCTACCTGACCGAGCAGGGCTACTTCCCCGGCGAGCACCTGACCCCCGCCGATGTCTTGAAGCTCCTTGAGGCCGAGGGATTCGAGTCCGGGACGATCTTCAGCGGCGCGTGGGACGATCTGACCGGGAAGCCGGACTTCGCCTCCATCGCGACGAGCGGCTCGTTTCTCGATCTGGCGGATCTGCCGTCGGTGATCGAGAAGGCGGACGTCGATGTCGCGGGGAACTTCACGTACAACGGTCTGCCCATCGTCAGCCCAGACGGCACCTGGATCGGCAGCCCGACCGGGCTGGCCGGAACCGAGGGTCCCGTGGGCCCCGCGGGTCCTCCGGGCGAGACGGGAGCGACGGGTGATGCGGGCGCGCCAGGTGCGCCGGGTGAGAAGGGTGAAAAGGGTGAGCCAGGCGCCGTTGGACCTCCCGGTGAGACCGGGCCAGCTGGTCTCGCAGGGGCCGCCGGAACGCAGGGCCCGACCGGCCCGCAGGGCCCCGCCGGACCCCAGGGTCCCCAGGGCATCCAGGGACCTCAGGGCGTCCAGGGCGCTCAGGGTCCCGCCGGTGTTCAGGGTCCGCCTGGCGAAGACGGTCTCCTGGCCGGCCAGGTCTGCGACCAGGGAGAGATCTTGCGCTGGAGCGGCACCGCATGGACCTGCTCCACCGCGGTCGATGAGGTGACCCTGGACAAGATTGACACCGACGGCGCGAACAGCGGCGACGTGCTCGCTTATGAGGGCGGCCAGGCGGTATGGACCACCATCGACGTGAACAGCGCCTCGACGGTCTTCGACGCGCCCTTCGGCGTGAAGCTGGGCACCGACCCCCCCGCATGCACGCCCGCCCAGGCCGGCACGATTCACTATGACGCGCAGAACGAGACCGTCGCCGTGTGCGATGGAACGCAGCTCAAGCGCTTCATCGCCGTATGCGGCGCCGGATGCCCAGCGGCGGACGCCGTGACCTGCGGGTCGGCGATCGTAGACTCCTGCGGCACCGAGTGCCCGGGAACGGGTACCGAGTGTCCTGGCGACGCCGCGTGCATCGAGGGCGAGTGCTACACCTGCGGGAACGGGATCATCAACGACGGCGAGGAGTGCGATGACGGCAACCTCGAGGGCGGAGATGGCTGCTCGGCGTACTGCTCTTCGGAGGTCGGCATCGACGTGAGCACGGGCAACCGCCACACCTGCATGTTGATGCCCTCGGGCCAGGCCATGTGCTGGGGCGACAACGCCTCAGGACAGTGCGACGTGCTCCCCGGTCTCTACAAGAAGGTGTCTCCTGGACGTTCACACACCTGTGCGCTCACCCTTGAGAATGAGCTCGCCTGCTGGGGCTCGAACCAGTTCGGGCAGGTGCTCAACACGCCCGCCGGTACCTTCAAGGACGTGGACTCGGGCAGTTATCATATCTGCGCGGTCGACTTCGACGGCGTCGCCACCTGTTGGGGTAAGAACAGCGACGCCCAGGCGGTCCCCCCAGAGGACACGCTGTTCCAGACCGTCAACGCCGGCGATGGAGCCACCTGCGGTATCCAGGAGGACGGGACGATCCTGTGCTGGGGCTCTACGAACTATGGGTTCAACCAGCCGCCTAGCGGCACCTTCGAGCAGCTCGATGTCTCCGCGGTCCACGCTTGCGCGATCCGCACCAATGGCTGGATCTCTTGCTGGGGATGGGACGGGTACGGAGAGGTCTCCAACGCGCCTTACGGCGCCCATACGGACGTCGCGGTCGGGGCCTATCATTCCTGCGCGGTTGACCAGTTCAACAACATCACCTGCTGGGGGCTGGGAAGCGCCGGGCAGACCGAGGTGCCCGAGGGCTCCTACGACCAGGTGGACGCGGGCAGCCACCACACCTGCGCTCGCACCCTCGATGATCAGCTGGCGTGCTGGGGTTCCAACCAGTACGGCCAGTCCATGAATCCCCCAGATGAGACGCCCTAGGAGCGCCCGTCTGACGTGACGCATTCAGGGGGTCCGGAGCCATGAGCGCTCCGGGCCCCCTCGCTTTTCCAGGGCTGGCCATCGTATCGTGGTGACTCGTCGTCTCCTGGAGGGCCCGTTGACACGTCGTCGAACAGCGCACCAAAGCAATCGTGGTTCCGAGGCGTACGGGGGGCGCTGGTCGGGAGGCCTGAGACCGTGAGCGCGCCACTCATCGCTGATCTCACCGATCCCCAGGCCCTTCGAGTCGCGCTCACCAACCAGCTCTCCGTGGGCGCTCTTGAGGTACGAACCAGCCTCAGCGTGCCCCTGCTCTCTCCCCTGACCGTACTTGTCCTGCTATCGGGAGGCCGCACGGTCTCGCTCACCGGTCGCGCCGTGGCCCCCATACCCGGAGGAGCGGGCTTCTTCATACAACTGGACCCGACCGCTGGCCTTGAGGAGCTGCGCGCTCTGCCCGTACCCGAGGCTCCGGTGGCGCCCGAACCGGAGCCCGAACCGGAGCCTGAGACACAGACGGAGCCCACCCCTGAGGCGACGGACGATGATGAGGACCGCGGCGAGGAGGAGGGCGAGGAGCGGGATCTACCGCCGGGCACCCAGGTCCCGATTCCGGCCTGGAAGCTCATCGATGTGACCTCGACCGTCCCGGTCCACCAACAGCTCAAGGAGCTCGGCGTCTCCGATCGGGTGCGTTTGGCCCGCCACGCGACCCGACCGGTTAGGACGCTCTTGCTGCGAGACATCGAGAAGCGCATCCATCTTGAGGTCGTGAAGAACCCCAAGATCACCGACGAGGAGATCGTCGATGCCACCAAGATCAGCAATCTGAGCCCCGGTGCGCTCCGCTACATCGCCACCCAGCGTAAGTTCACTCGGCGTCGCGACGTGGTCTTGAACCTGATCTACAACCCGGCGACGCCTGCGGATCAGGCCCTCAAGTTGATGGGCACCCTCAATCAATCCGAGCTCCTGAAGATCATGCGATCGAACCGGGTTCGGGAGAAGCTCCAGATCGCAGCGAAGAAGAAGCTCATGAAGTCGGGCGTGATCTGACGCTCGGAGTCGTCGTGCCCTTAAGGGCGAACCCCCGCGTAGCGGACCAGATCTCCGAGCATGTGCAGCAGGGTTCGACCCTCCTGGACGGCGCCGGGTATCAGCGAGAGGAGCTGGGCAGCCCCTCCGCGCTCCGAGTGGCCGTACAGTCCCGTGGTGTAGAGTTGAGCTTCGGCGTGACGGGGCAGGGCGGAGGCCAATCTCGCCTGCTCTTCGATGGGGATCACGTCGTCATCCCGGCCGTGCACAATGGAGATGGGCGCTCGAAGACCTTCAAGCTTGGGCCGCGGGTCGAGCCAGGGCCGCGGATCGCACTGCCTCAGAGCCGCTTCGCAGAGGGCCTCGCCGCCGGGCGCGGCGGCGCACCCTTGGAGAAACAGGGCTCTGAGACCCTCGGGCAGCTCGGCTGAGAGGGCCTGCGCGACGGGGACATACCGTTCAGGGCTCTTCATCTCAGCGCGACCCCACGTTCGCTCCATGAAGCCCCTCCACCCCCGGAACAGGGCCTCTACGGCCTTTGGGTCGGTCGGGGCGCCCGGGAGGTTGCCCATGAGGTTCATGAAGCACACAGGGCGATTTAGAGGGTCTCTGGGGCGATCTGGAGCCCCCTCGTGGCCAAGCCCAACGCAGAACCGGAGGGTCTCGCGCCAATCGGCGAAACCTCCAAAGGTGATCACCCCCCCGATCCGTTCGGCCAGCTCGGGCCGGCAGGCCACCTCCAGGCCCGGCCACGAGCCAAAGGAGATCGTAAAGACGGCCGGTCGCGTCTCCTCAGGGATGGCGCCCGATTTCAGGAAGCGCTCCAGGGCCAGGGCCAGATCATCGACGACGCCCGGTCGAAGCACCTGCTCAAGGTAGTCGGGAAGGTTGGGCACGGCGACCGTCAGGCCCGCGTGAGCGAGGACGGAGACAAAGCGCCTCATTCTGCGCTCTTCCACGCCCCCGAAGTGGAGCCCGGGCACCACCATAACGGCCCCGACCGACGCCCTCTTGGTGGGCGTCACCAGCACCAGGTCCATGACGCGATCCCTGGAGGCCTCGAGGCGTAGGGTCTCGAAGTGGACGTCCTGGGGCGCTCGCTGGTCGGAGGACCACGGGCCCAGCCAGCGAACCAGCCGCCGGCGTACGCGGGAAGCCTGACTCATGGCAGGCAGCCTCTCACAAGACCGCAGGTCTACGACAGCCCCGCACGGTCTCGAACACTAGACTCCGCTGTTGTCGACCCGAATCACCACCCGGTCGATCTTGTCGATGGCCGAATCGCAGGCGATCTCAAAGGCGACCGTCTCCTGGCGGGCGATGCCGCCGACGACGTGATTGCGCATGCACACGGGATCATCGCCCTTGTACACCGAGACAGACAGCTGAAGGTTCTCGAAGTCGTTTCGGCTCTTCACCTCGGTGACGATCTTCGTCTTCTTGCGCTTCTTCTCGACCCTTCGAACGCGATAGGAGATGCCCTGCTTGGCCTTGCTCCACATCCGGCCAGCCTTGTCTTTGAGCTTCGAGCATGGGCGGTAGCGCGGGCGAATGGACAGACACTCGTCGAGGACGAGCAGCGCTCGCTGGGGCACCTGCCAGCGGATGTACTGTTTGGCCCGGCCCGTGAGGTCCTCAAGGACGAGCTTATCGATCTCTCCCAGGAGCTTCTTACACCCCGAGTGTCTCGGCCTCTTGAGAAGGCAGCGCGTCGCCGCCTTCCGGGCGCGCATCACGCGGCCAGCCCACAGGTGCTCTTGTGCGGCCTGGCGCTCTCGCTCGGGGTTGATTCGGCGGATCTCTGCTTGACGCTTGGCGATGGCCTTGAGCTCCGCGATCACCGGGGCGGCCATGGGCGCTTTCGGGTTTGGATAGGCCTTCATCCACCCCTCAAGGTCCGCCTCTCGCTTGCCGACCACCACGAGCTCTGCGCTGAGCTCGGCGGGGATATGGAGGGGTTGGCCTTCACAGTGCTCGCACGTGATCACGCCGAAGGGCTGGGCGAAGGCGTAATCGACCAGGGGGCTGGAGAGGACGTCGAGGACCGCCCGCCCGTTCTCGTCAGCTCGGAAGTTGATTCGGTGTCCTCCGCCCCGGCTCGTCGGCGGAGGCGACAGGGAGAGCTCGACGTTCTTGGCTGGCCCCTGCTTACAGGCGATGTTCTCCATAGGGATACGCTCGACGGTCGGGCTCTTGGGGATCTTCCGGTCCGTGAGCATGATCCAATCGGTGAGCTCCGAGCCGAGAAGCAGCCCGCCTACAGCGGCCAGGCCGATGCCGACCGGGACCATGACCTTGCCCGTGTCACGATCCTCCGCCTCTGTCGGGCTCATGATCGCGCCGGTCTCGCCAGGTGGGTTCAGATCCGCGCCCATGGCGATCCCCGCGGCGCCGGCACCCGCGAGCAGGGCCCCGGAGGTGAAGGTCCACCAGTGCTCAGACGGCAGGTGCTGGGTGACGACCTCAAACTGTTTGTAGGTCTCTATGCGTCGCTGCTTGCACTGCTCCTGCTGGGTCGCGTGCACGATCAGCTCGCCCTCGACGAACTGGTACTCGAGCGCGACGCTCTTGCTCTTGGGGATCACCGACTCCTCGACCACAGAGGTGTCGAGCACGCGCTCGACGCGCTTCTTGGTCTGCACCATGTGAGCCGAGTTGAAACAGCCCGTCGTAGAGACGGTCGCCACCAGCATCAGCGCTCCAAGACCGGCGGCGGTCCGTGCGCGGGAGACGGAGCGGTGGTTCACGGCTCTGGATCCTCTTCGGTCTCAAGGACGACGACGTCCATGGACAGGGCGTCCGAGTCGACGTTGCCAAAGGTGTCCGTGAAGTCCAACTGGAACGAGATGGGCAGGCCTATGGAGGCCTCAGGGGAGAGCTCGAAGCTCATACGCAAGAGATAGTCATCGCTGACGGAGTTCCCCGCGAGGTCCACCTTCATGTTGCTCGGGACCGCCTCGCAGGAGCACCCGCCCGCCTGGCTCAGGGCGCAGGTCACGGTGTTGGCCTCGTTCTTGGCGTAGCAGCCCGTGATGGTCACGTTGGGACCTGGGGGAGCCACCTGAGTCCACACGCCCAGGGCGGTCGTAGCTCCGTTGTTCGCGCCATAGATGTCGATGGTCATGCTCTCGCCCGGGTTGAGCTCGCCGTCTCCCGACGTGTCGGTCTGCACCTGGTAGAGACCGATTCCAATATCGACGTCCGGTTCGACGACCTCAAGGGACACGACGTCCGTCCACATCAGGCCCAGGTTGTCCACGAGCCCGATCCCGAAGTTCACGGTCCCGAGCGCGACCTCAGGGTCGAGGGTGAACTCCATCTTCAAGATCGGGAGCTGGCTTGTCTGATCGGGCTCAAGGTCCTGAAGCGCCGAGTTGAACAGACCCGCGCACGAACAGGAGCTGTCGCACTTGGCCCACGCGTCGCCCTCTCCTGCAGCGCCTGCGTAGCAGTTCGATACGGTGACACCGGGCTCAATGCTCACGAGCTGGGCCCAGACGCCCAGGGCCTTCACGGAGCCCGCGTTCTTCGGATAGATGATGGCGGTGGCGGTCTCTCCGGGGCTGAGCTGCCCGTCGTCATTCGTGTCGTCGACCACCTCGGTGAACCCGACGCCCAGATCCGCGGCGTACTGCTCGACGTTCAGGATGAAGCTGTCCTCCCATTCATTGCCGAACAAGTCTCGGAAGACGATCTCAAAGGTGATGGGTTCCGCGGGCGCTGTCGCCGCCAGGTCGAAGTTCGCGCGCAGGATGGCCTCTTCCCCGCTGGCGCCCGCCTCCAGGATCTGAGTGGCCACATCGGGCACGTCCTCACAGCTGCAGGCCGCGTCACACTTCGCCCAGGTGTCGTCCGTCTGCGCATAGCAGCTCGAGACGTCCACATGGCTGTCGGTCTGGGTGAGCTTTGCGTAGACGCCGAACGTCTTAGCGACCCCCGAGTTCTTGACGTAGACCTGGACCTTCGCGGACTCGCCGGGCGTCAGAACGCCGTCGCCGTTGGAGTCACCCCACAGCTGGACGTCAGCGACCTGGATGTCGGCTTTCACGGCGACGACGTCGACCATGAACGTGTCGACCCAGGAGTTCCCAAAGGCGTCGTAGAAGGTGACGTCGAAGAACACCGGCTCAAGGGCGGCCGCGGCCTTCAGGTGGAAGTTCACCTGGAGGATCGACTGGTCGCCCGTGCTGAACGCCTCGATGTTCTGCTTTCCGTCCTCGGGGATATCGATGCAGGAGCAGCTGTTGTTGCACAGCTCCCATTGGGTCTGGTTTTGGGCGTAGCAGTTGTAGATCTCGATGGTGTCCGAGTAGTCCGAGATCGCGGCGTAGACGGCGAGGGCGCGGCTGGTGCCAACGTTCTGCGCGTAGACCTCCACTGTCGCGTCCTCCGCCGGACTCAAGAAGCCGTCCGCGTTCGCGTCATCGAGGAGCGATACGCTCGCCACCTCGACATCGGCGTTCGGCGAATAGACCTGCACCTCAAAGATGTCGGTCCAGGTGTTGCCCAGGCTGTCATGGAAGGCGATGTTGAAGGACAGGGGCACGAAGGGGGCGCCGGGTAAGACCTCGAACTCGATGACCAGGGCCGCTACGGTGCTCGTCTCCCCTGGCTCGAGGTGCTGCTTGCCGGCCGCCGCGGCGCTCTCGCAGGAGCAGTTCTGGTCGCAAGCCGCCCAGCCGGATCCCACGCCGACCGAGCAGGAGAGGACCTGCACGTTCTCGTCAGCCTTCAAGAGCTCGGCCCACACCCCCAGAGCCTTGCTGGCTCCCGCGTTACGAGGGAAGAGCTGGATGGAGGCCGTCTCCGCTGGGCTCAGGTAGCCGTCTCCGTTGGCGTCTTCGAGGATCTCGGTCTCCGCGAGGACGATCTGCGCCTCGTCTGGCGCCACGTCGACGGAGAACGCGGTCTCCCAGCGATTGCCCAGTGAGTCCACGAGGGCCAGACCGAAGGGCACTGGCCCGGCCGACGCCGCCTCGCTGACGCGGAAGCGAACCGAGAAGATGGGCGTGTCGCCCACCTCCGCGGGTTGAAGCGTCTGCTTGGTGGCTGTCGAGGCCTCTGCGCAGGAGCACTTGAGGTCACACGGGACGTTGCTGTTGCCCACGGGCGCCGCGCAAGAGACCACCTCGATGTCCTCCGAGGTCGCGCCTAGCTCCGCGTACAGCCCCTGGACTTGAGAGGCCCCATAGTTGGCGATCGTGACGTGCACGACGGCCTCTTCGCCCGGACTCAGAAGCCCGTCGCCGTTCGCCTCGCTCACCAGCTCGGCGCTGTGAACGACCACGGAGCCCTGCTGCTCGACCACGGGAACCGTGATGGTGCTGTCCCAGGAATCTCCGTTGGCGTTGTGAAGCCTGAGCTTGAAGTTGGCGACGCCGATGGGCGCCGCCTCGGAGAGGACGATCTTGGTCTCCATGACCGGCAGAGCGCTCGTCGTAAAGCTCTCGACGGTGAGACGGGTCTCGGGGGCGAGGGCTTCACAGGAGCAGGCCGCGGAGCACTCCAGCCAGTCGGGAAACGCTGGCTGCTTGCAGTTGGCGACGCTCACGGTGCTGTCGGTCGCGAGGATCTCTGCCCAGACGCCCTCGATGGCCGCCGCCGACTCGTTGGTCGGGTAGAACTGAATCACGGCCGTCTCGCCAGGGTTCAAGTTCCCGTCGTTGTTGGTGTCGCTGATGAGCTTCGCACCCTCAATGTGCAAGCCCGAGGGCAGAGGCACGAGGTGCTCATCCTCATACCAACAGATCGTGTCGCCCTGGCTCGTCGCTTGGCACAGGAGATCTCCAGGGCAGTCCCCGGACCGCTCACAAGCCGCGGCGCAGACGTCTCCGAAGGCCGTCGTGACGCAGGAGCCGGTGTCGCACGGGCTGTCTGCGCAGCCGACGGTGCACACAGGACCGATCCCGTCCGAGGGCTTGAAGCACTGAAGCCCAAATTCGCAATCGTCGTCCACAGAGCACAGGTTGCCGACCTTGGCGTCGCCGCTACAGCCCACGGCCATCAGGGCCACCAGGGCCATCAGGGCCATCCCGCCGCGCGCCATCAGGCGCGCTCGAATCCAACTCTCCAAAGACACACCAACCCCTTGCCCGGACGGGCGCACAGAGGTTTCAACGTAGGGAGGTGTTTGGTTCACCGCAACCGTGAGTCTAGAGCCGCTGAGCTGGTCGCTCAGGGCGTGAGGTTATTGGCGCAAGTGTCGCCATGGTCGTTGCTCTTCGTGTCATCGGGGCAGATCGTGTTCGACCAGACGACACCCGTGAGCGTCGCCGTCGTCATGGTCGCCTGGCTCAAGACGGCGTCCGAGAGGGTCGCCTGGGTCATGTCTGCGCTCGACAGATTCGCCTGGGTCATGTCCGTGCCCGACAGGTCGCATCCGGTCAGATCCGCGCTCTGCAGCGTCGCCTTTGTGAACACCGCGGCGTCTACGGTCGCGTTGATCATGACGGCGCTTGATAGATTCGTCCCTGTGCAGACGACGCTCGTCAACACGGCGTTGACCAGGTTCGCGTTGCTGAGATCCGCGGCCGTGAAGTCCGCCTCGACGAACTGCGCGCCCGTCATGATGGCCTTCTTCATGTTTACGCCCGTCAGGTTCGCGCTCGTGAAGTTTGAGTTGGTCAGGGAGGTGTCGGAGAAGTCGGCCCCAGTGAGCACGGCCTCGATCATGACGGCGCCCGTGAGCGTGGACTTGCTGAGATCGGCGTCCGAGAGGTCCGAGGTGCTGAAGTCGGCCTTGGTCATGTTGGCCTCGCTCAGGACCGCGGCGCTGAAGTTCGCCTGGGCGGTGGCGACCGCCGAGGTCATGTCCGCCTTGCTGAGGTCGGCCTCCGCGAG
>CALCNF010000037.1 GCA_937897815.1 uncultured Pseudomonadota bacterium
ACGATCCTGCCATCGGTCCCGAGGATCGGCACGCCCGATCCGAAGCGCATTCGTACGGTGACCTCCTCGTCGTAGAACAGGTCGTCGATGCCGTCGATCTGCCACAGCAGCAAAAAGCCGCCCTCGGCGACCGCACCTTGAATGAAGGAGCTCACGGCTCCAAAGCCGACGAGGTCAAACACCGGGACCAGGAGCGCGGCCTGGTTGTCCACGCCGGGCGTTCCATCCGGGTCCGTGTAGTCCACCCCACCGCACGACTCCACGTCCGAACCGTTGCTCACCATCCCGTCGAGGTTGAAGCCGGGGCTCACACCTGGCGCGGTCTCGGCTGCGAAGGTGATCGCGTCGATGACGCAGAGCATGGACTCAATCGGCGGAAAGGCGCTGAGCGGATCGTCCGGATCCACGGTCGGCTCCGCGGTGTCCGGCTCTGACACGGTGTCGACGCCGACCGTATCAGGAGCTGCGGGCGCTGGATCTGCGGCGTCGTCCGCGCAGCCCATCATCAGGGAGCCCATCAAGAGCGCGATCATGAGGCCGCCAGGAGTTCGATACGTCGACATGCCTACACCTCGATGTCGGAGAGCGCGCTGTTGGTGTAGCCCTCTTCGCCACCGAACTCGCTTCGGTTCAGCCCCATGGCGTTGCAGACGCTAAGGAGCACCTTGGAGGTGTTCTCGTTCGAGACGGAGCGGTAGTGGTAGTCCGTCTTGATGGAGCCGCCGGCTCCACCGAACAGCAGAATGGGGAAGTCCTCCTCCGAGTGATTCTTGCCGTTGGAGACGTCTGAGGTGCCCATAATCAAGCAGTGGTCGAGCAGGGTCCCATCCCCCTCCTCTACGGCGGCGAGCGAGCCCAACATGGTCGCGAAGGCCTCCATGCACTGAATGACGACCTTGTTCACCTCGGGTTGCGGCGAAGGCTCGTCGTGAGTGAGACGATGGTGCCCCATGGAGACATCCTGGAAGAGGATGTTCGTGAGCGGCTTGGTGAACCAGTTGCTGAACACGCGCGTCTGGTCGCATGCGAGCGCCATGGCGAGAATGTCGCTGAAGGCCTGGTTCTTCTCCTGCAGCTGCGGACGGCCCTCGATATCGGGGTACTCCTCCTCGGGTGTGGGCGGATAGCCACAGGCCTCGAGGTCCGGCGGGTCTTCCTCCAGCTTGGCGAGCCGCTTCTCCAGGGTTCGAATCCCCTCGAGGTGCTGCTCCATCCTGATTCGGTCAGCGGAGCCGAGCTGCGCGTTCACCCGACCGATATCGTCCATCACGGCGTCCAACACGCTGCGGCGAAGCCCAAGGGTGGGGTCCACCTGGGCCTCCTCGCCCGGCAGATAGAAGCCCGCGCCGAACACGCGCTCGAACAACGCGAACGGCGACTGCTCAGAAGGATTGATGCTGTGGGGGCCGTTGTGGCTCATGCCATCCTTCCCCTTCGCGCCGAACTCAAGAGACGGGAACAGGTTCTCGCCCCCAATCTCGGCCGCGATGATCTGGTCGATGCTGGGCGCGGCAAACGTATGTCCGCCGTCCGCCATAATCAGCGGATGTCCCGTGAGGACGCCGGCCACCGTCGAGTGGTGAGGCTCGTGGTTGGGAACCGGAGTTCGGGTGCCTGAGACCACGGTCATCCACTGCTTGTAGGCCTCAAAGGGCGCCAGCTGCTCGGACAGCTGCCAATCCGGGCCCGCGCCCGTTCCGATCGGGTTCCAGCGCTCAAGGGACACACCGTTGCCCCAGAAGAAGAGCCCGAAGCGCTTGGGGAAGCCGTCCGCCGTGGTGTTCGCGTAAGCGGTCCCGTTGCTGTTCATGAAGAGCTCCAGGGGAGGCAGCCCCAGAGTCACGACCGAGCCTCCCAGGAGGCCCTTGAGAAGCGTTCGTCTTGTGATCTTCATGGGGACACCTCCGAGACCTGTCGGAAGCCTGGCGAGAGGACGATGTCTCGCATGAGACCGCGAACCCGCCTGCCCGATTCAATAAACTCCTGTTCCAGGTTCCACAGGAGCCCCTCTTCGCCCTCTGCGGGCGCGTGCCCATTGAGATGGGTGTAGAGCTTCTCCACGACACAGCTCGTAAAGGCCTTGCTCTCCGAGAGGACGGTCGAGAGCTCACGCGCTCCATCGAAGGCTGAGCCATCCAGCTCGCCCGTGGTGTCGATAAGCCCGCCGTTGTCCAAAATGCGGTAGCGACCGATCCCGTCGAAATGCTCGAGACCAAAACCGACCGGATCGATGAAGCCGTGGCAGCCCGCGCAGGAGGGGTCCTCCATGTGCACCATCAGGCGCTCGCGCATGGTCACGGCGTCCTCGGACGGCTCGGGGATCGCCGTGTTCAGGTTGGCCGGCGGCGTCGGGATCGACTGGCAGAGAAGTCGCTCGCGAACAAAGATGCCGCGCGTGGTCGGAGACGAGCTGACCGCGTGCGCCTGCAGGGCGAGGAAGCTCACCTGCCCGAGGAAACCAGCGCGCGGCCCATCCTCAGGTAGCTCGATCATCCCGAAGCCGTCGTCGGCGGACGCCGGGACGTTGTAGATAGACGCGAGCCGCCGGTCGACCCAGGCCTCCCTGGCGTGGAACATGTCGCGAATATCGCGGTCCTCGTCGATGACCAGGCGCTCCATAAGGCTGAGC
>CALCNF010000038.1 GCA_937897815.1 uncultured Pseudomonadota bacterium
CGATCATGTCGTAGTTCGCTCGCGACTGCTGCACGACCCAGTCCACCAGCGCGTCGGCCTCGGCCACGCGCCCCATGCTCCGCAACGCCGCGGCCACCCTGAGGTTGACGAAGACCCACTCCTGACGGTCGTACCAGCCGCCATCGTCGTTACGGAAATAGCCCCGTTCGGGAGCGATACGCAGAGGGCTCAGCGCGGCGATGGTCGCGTCAGCCAGGGGAGAGTCAGGATCAACGAGCCCCCAGTTGATCACCTCGATCGCCGCCGCATCCAGGGCCTCACCTGTCTCCATCTCTTCGAGGTTGCCCATGACTCCCCCGCTGACGGGATCGATCAGATGGAGCAGTACGGCGTCCCGGATCCCCTGGGCAGCGTCCCGATACGACTGGGCCTTGGAGAGCTCGCCGAGACGCTCCGCGATACGGCCCGCGGCGCAGAGCCCAGCGACCGCCGCGGCGCTCGTGTAGGTGAAGCGCTTCTGGCGGCCGTTCCAGTGGACCTCCCAGATACTGGAGTCCGCCGCGATCAGGCCGGTCTCAGGCTCCACGAGACTCAGGATCACCTCCGTGACCTTCTCCTCGATCACCGGCCAGTGCTCCTCAAGAGACTCCAGGTCCTCTTGTCCGTCCGCCCAGACCCCCAACGCCCAAAGGAAGAGCCCGAATCCATCAAACTCGATGTTGGGCCCCTCCACGTCAGGATTGCCGTCGCTCTCTTCGCTCCCGTCGCCGTAATAGCGGGTGATGCTGACGAGATAATCCGCCCCCACCTCCTCGACGTAGCCGCCGGCCTTGCCGTTGAGGACAAACCGGAGCGCCTGCCAGGCTTGTTCGGAGAAGCCGGTGCGGGCCAGCGCCGCGATGGCGTAGCTCATGTCGCGCGGCCAGGTTCGATTCCACATCCCAGGAGGGAGGCTCGCGAGGATCTGGCCGGTGGGATAAGCCCCGCCGAGGGCTGGCTCACGAACCTGGGCCATCAGCGTCAGGGCGAGGCCCTGGCGCCAGACCGCCTGCTCGGCGCCCGTGGGGGGCGTGTGAGTGTCGGTCGAGAGGCGCGCGATCCAGCCGAGGATCTCATCTTCGATCACCTCATCGGGGCTCCTTCCGCCGAACCACAGATCGATCGAAGGGGTCACGTCGGCCAGCGAGATCCCAAGCTCGGTCGTCGGCTCAAGACCCACAACCACGGAGAGGCCTGCGCGCTCCTCGGGATCGAGGGGAAGAGGGCCGCGGGCGACCCCGAGGACGCGATCATCGCCGCTCCCGGTGAAGGGCTCGGTGAACGGCAGATCGCCCACGTCTATGAATCGTTGAAAGGGGTTGGTCGCGGAGCCCGACCAGGTGGTGGGGGTCGGGCTGACCCGATAGGACGCCGCCCAGGAGCCTCCCTGACCCGACTCCTCGTAATGGGTGGCGTCCACCCGCTCCAAGAACTCGCCCGCCGAGCTCTGTTGGCCGGATGAGGCGCCGAGGTGGAGGTTGGACAGGGCGGCCAGGACCACCGTGCGGGTCTCCGTGCCCTCGTTGGTGGCGCGCAAGATCATGGCGAGCGCCGGGGCCTCGACGTCCCACGGAGCAAAGAAGAAGGTCTCCACCTTCACGTCGCTCTTTCGATGCACGACCTGGATCAGCCCGGTTCCGGGCACATACCCGATGGACTCCGCCTCCTCGAGCCCGAGCCACATACCTGGGCCGCCATCGATGCTCAGCCCGCCGTACATGTCGTACGCGAGATCAGGCGTGATCGCCCCCGGGCTGCGCTCCGCATAGGCGTGGGGATGGAGCGCGGTCATGGCTCCAGTGCTCGCGTCGACCACCGCCGCGGCGTACCCGTTCGAGACCGAGAGGGATCCCTGTGAGGTCACGGGGGTGATGGCGAAGAGCCCGGTGAGAAGGAGCGCTTGAATCATACGAGCATTGTACGGGGCGGGAGCCCGCTGAGTCACCTACCTGGCCCTCGAGGCTGTCTCCCGCGTGGGCCTCGGAAAGGGAAGCTGATAGGGTGAACACCATGGATGATCAGGAGGCACTCTCGCGAGCCGCCCAGGCCCTATTCAGGGCGGAGCGGTGCTTGGTCCTCACGGGCGCAGGGATCTCACTCGAGAGCGGGATCCCGACCTTTCGTGGTCCAGGGGGCCTCTGGGAGGGGTTCCGTGCGGAGGAGCTCGCGACACCTGAGGCCTTCGCCGCGAACCCGGCGCGGGTCTGGCGTTGGTACCGGTGGCGAGCCGCCCAATACGGAGACTGCGTGCCCAACGGAGGCCACGAGGTCATCGCGAAGCTCGAGGGCCGCTTCCCAGACTTTCTCCTCGCCACCCAGAACGTGGACGGACTCCACCCTAGGGCCGGAAGCCAGCGGCTCGTCGAGCTCCACGGGACGATCACCACGATGCGCTGTGAGATCTGCGGCGCCCTGGAGCCGTTCCCGGATCCGGTCGGCCCCGATGAAGATCCCATCCCCCGGTGCGACGGCTGTCATGGACGCATGCGGCCTCATATTCTGTGGTTCGGCGAGCAGTATTGGCCGGGAGTCCTTGAGCGCGCCATGGGCGCCGCGCGCGACGCCGAGGTGGTGCTCGTGGTGGGGACGAGCGGCCAGGTCTGGCCCCCAGCCATGCTGGCGCTTGAGGCCAAGCGAATCGGCGCCTTCCTCATCGACGTGAACCCGGACGCGACCGAGATCAGCGCCGCAGCCGATGTCCACCTACGAGGCCCCTCCGGAGAGCTCCTACCCCAGCTCTGGGAGCGGCTCCTCGCCCTCGGGTAGCTCGTAGGAGGCCTCGAGCGTGTACTCGGGTCCGTGGTCGAAGAGCTGACTGGAGAATAAGGAGAACCCCTCCACCTGGAAGGGACGCGAGCG
>CALCNF010000039.1 GCA_937897815.1 uncultured Pseudomonadota bacterium
CTCACGCCCTATGACCCCTACGACCAGGGCGCTCCCGTGACGAGCGAGATCGTGACGATCGTGGACACGCCTCCGAGCGTCGACGTCGCGCTCATCGACCCGGTCGCGGGCGACAAGATGACCGTGTTCACCTGCGCCTACGAGGGGCTGGAGGACGTGGACGAAGAGGACGAGCCCGGAGCGCACACCCTCTGGGTCGTCAACGATGAGCCCCTCCCGGGCACGACGAGCCAGAGCTTCTCGGCCGAGGGCCTGAACAAGGGCGACTCGGTGAGGTGTCGGATCGAGCCCGTGTCGGGCGACGTGACCGGCTCGCCGGTGGACAGCGTGGAGGTGATCCTCGACAACGCGCCCCCGGTGGGTGGGGCGGTGGTCCTTGAGCCCATTCCGCCCACCGAGGAGACCGGGGTGACCTGCGTGGCCAGCGCGGCCGATGATCCCGATGGGGACAACGTCGCCTACACCTACGCATGGACCGTGAACGAGGTGCCGGTCGAGGGGGTCATCGGTGATTTCCTCTCCGGAGAGCACTATGACAAGGGCGACGTGATTCGCTGCGAGGCGATCCCCTTTGACGGTGCGGACTCCGGCGACCCGGTGAGCGCCAAGTTCAGCGCTACGGCCGTCAACACCCCGCCCGCCCTCGATGGCGCTACCGTCACGCCCGATGAGGGCGGCAAGGCCGACCTCTTCACCTGCATACCCGAGGGGTGGTCCGACGTGGACCCCGCCGATCAGCCCGAGTTCACGTGGGCCTGGAAGCTCAACGGACAGGAGGTCCCCGGAGGGATCTTCGAGACGCTCACGCCGGGCAATATTGGGGCTGGCTTCCTCACGTGCGTCGTCACTCCGGGAGATGGCGAGAGCTGGGGCGAGCCGGTCGAGAGCGGTCCCGTGCTCGTGGTCAACCACGCGCCGTCTCTGTCGTCTGTCATCCTGGGACCCGAGCCCGCCACCGAGGAGACCGAGCTCGTCTGTGAGCCCTCTGGGTGGTCCGACCAGGATGGAGACCCTGAGGACTACATCGTCACCTGGACCGTCGACGGGCAGGAGGTGGAGGGAGCGAGCGGACTCACGCTCACGGGCGCTCACTTCGACAAGACGGACATCGTGATCTGCTTCGCCGTTCCTTTTGATGGGATCGACGAGGGCCAGGGCAAGGCCTCCAATCCAGTTCAGGTCATGAACTCGAAACCCGCTCTGGGAGGCGCGGAGCTCACGCCTCTGGCGGGAGGAAAGCTCACGCCCTTCACCTGCACGCCGAGTGAACCGGAGGATGCGGATCCCCTCGACCAGGTGCTCGTGAGCACCTCCTGGTACATCGGAGAGGCCCTCGTTGAGGGCGCGACTGACTCCAGCTGGATTCCCGGAGATCTCGTGGACGCGCTCGACGAGATTCACTGCGCGCTCACGCCGTTTGATGGGACGGACTTCGGAGCTCCGGTCTTGAGCGGAACCGCGCTGATCACCAACTCAGTGCCCACGGTGGCCACCGTTCAGGTCCTTCCTCCCAATCCCACCGAAGAGGACGACCTGACCTGCGACGCCGAGGGAGTCGAAGATCCGGACGGCGACCCCGTGGAGCTCGCCTACGTCTGGGTGATCAACCAGAGCCCTCTCCTCGGCCAGAGCGGTGAGGTGCTGGGCGCGACGTTCACGTCCGTCGGGGACGAGGTTCGCTGCCAGGTGACTCCGTCGGATACGAATCAGGGCTCCGGGGTATGGAGCGCCGATGTTCTGATCGAGGAGGCGTCGGTCGAGCTTGGTCCGCCTGAGGTGAACGTGAGCCCCGAGACACCTGAGGCGGGCGACGCGCTCACGTGCGAGGTGGACTACCCGGGTGGTCTGGACGGCCTGAGCGTGGAGTACGTCTGGAAGCAGAACGGAGAGGTCGTCTCGGGAGAGAGTGAGGCGACGCTCACGGCGGGCCTGGTCGAGGCTTGCGACGTGTGGGTTTGCCAAGCGCGGGTCACGGACGGTGAGACCGCGGGCCCCTGGGAGGATGACGCGGCCTTCGCCAAGACCCTAGACGGCGGGGGCGCTGAGCTCAGCTGGGTTGGTCATCACGGCTACGACCCGCCCACTGAGATGAGCTACGTCACCCACGATCAGTGGCTGGCTCTTGAGGTGGCGGCCACGCGAATCGACATCGACGCAGAGGCGCTCCCGCTCACCATCACGCACCTGCGCGCGCTCGGAGCCCAGGGACAGGGCTACACGCTGCGTCTGTACGTCAACGGCGGCTCGGTCCCAGGAGCCGAGCTCTCCAGCGCCCAGTTGACCGGCGAGGGGCCTGGGCTGATCACCGAGGTGGAGCTCCCCGTGCCGGTCGAGGTGGATCAGTCTCCGGTCTGGGTCGGGATTCAGGGCGACAATGATCTGTGGAGCGTCTACGGGGACGGAGACGGCGCCACCACCTCCAACATGGCGTACTCCTGCATCGCCATCCCGGGCTTCGGGTGCCTGAACACGCCCTCCTGGGGGAGCATCGCGGCGCTGGGTGGGCAGTTCGCCCAGCTCGATGATCTGATCCTCGACATCGGGGCTCAAGGCGCCGGTGACGCCGGCGGAG
>CALCNF010000040.1 GCA_937897815.1 uncultured Pseudomonadota bacterium
AGTCCCCGGTCGGCCAGGACCGAGAAGAGGCGATCGGTGGCGAGCTGATGGGAGGAGCCATAAACGAAGGCCAGGGTGGTTCCGCTGGCCGCGAGCCGATCGGCGAAGAGCTCGGCGGTGCGCTCGGCGTAGGCGGCGTCTTGAAAGCGCGACTCCTCAGGGAAGACCGACCGGTCGAGCCACTCCAGGAGCGGTCCGGAGGCCGCGCCGACGATCCGGGTCTGAGGGAAATGCAGGTGAGCGTCGACGAAGCCAGGCGTCAGCAGACCAGGTCGCAGGTCCTCGTCGACCGCCTGGCCCTCGTAGGGAGCGACGGCGTGAATCCTCCCGGTCTCGACGGCGACGAACGCGTCGGGCTCGTAATGGACGGTCCCGGGCGAGATTGGGGTCAGAAGGCGGCAGCGGAGGCGAGTCATCGTTCGCCTATGATAAGACGAGGAGCACGAGCACGCATGAAAGCCATCTATCTCGACCATAACGCGACCGCACCCCTGAGGCCCTGCGCCGAGGAACGTTGGCGCGTCCTGCACCGTGAAGCCTGGGCCAACGCGCGCTCCATACACGGTCCAGGAGTGTCCGCTCGTCGGGCGCTCGAGACGATCACCGACGAGTTCGCGACCGCCCTGGGCGCCCTCCCCTCCGAGGTGCACTTCACCTCTGGAGCGACCGAGGCGAACCACACGGCGCTCGGCGCGCTCACCCGTACGCTCGCGCCAGAGCGACCGACTCGGTGGGCCATCGGAGCCGGCGAACACCCCAGCGCCCTCAACGCTCTTGAGCGCCTCGTCCAAGAGGGGCTGGCGACCGTTGAGGTGGTCAGGCTTCTCCCCTCGGGAGAGATCGATCCCGAGGCGCTGGACGCGGCCCTCGCGACCTGTGACGCCCTGTGCTTACAGATCGCCAACCAGGAGACAGGGGTCCTCACCGACCTGGAGGGGGTCGCCCAGTCGGTCGAACGGCACTCGGTGGCCTGGCACGCGGATGCGGTTCAAGCGATCGGGCGCGGAGCCTTTCGGTTCGATTCGCCCACGGCGCGTGTCATGGCGAGCGTGAGCGTATCAGGTCACAAGCTCGGCGGACCGCGCGGCGTGGGCGCGCTCCTTTGGCGCGCCGGTCGACCCTTCGTTCCCCTGCTACCCGACGCCGAGGAGGCCGGGCGAGCCCGGGCTGGGACCCCTGATGTACCCGGAGCCGGGGCTATGAGCGCGGCGCTCAAGGCCTCCCTTCGCGAGCTCGAAGAGGGACGTTCGGCGCAGCTGCGAGACCAGCGGGATGGCCTGGAAGAGGCCCTGCTCGCGGCGTTCCCGGGAGCCCTCGTCCACGGGCGTAGCGCCGAGCGTCTCACGAACACCCTGTGTCTCTCCCTGCCCCTGCGGAACGGCTCCTGGCCCGACGGAGAGGCCCTCGTGGTGGAGCTCGCTGGTCAGGGGGTCGCCATCTCGACCGGAGCGGCCTGCGCGACGGGAACCGGAGCGCCGAGCCCCGTGCTCCTGGCCATGGGTCTACCGCCAGAGGTCGCGGCCGCCTCCCTACGCTTCAGCCTGGGCTACCAGACAGAGCTTCAGGATCCACGAGCGCTTGCTGAGACCGTTCGAGGCTGCCTGGAGCGACTCGACGATCACTGAAACTGGCAGGTCGCCGAGCAGCCATCTCCCGGGAGTTGATTCCCGTCATCGCATTGCTCGCCCGCCTCCTGGACGCCGTTGCCGCAGATCTGGAGCCGCAGAGGGCCCGTGATCGCCGCCACCTCGGCCCGCATATTGGCGACCGTGACGTAGTGCGAGGACTGGCCGACGACAGACAACCGCAACATCACGGCGTCCCCGAAGGCGCCGTCCGCGGCCACGTCCCACTCGAGGCTGTGGGCGTAACCCGTCTTATGGGTCGCGAGGTTCTCGGTGGAACCGTTCGTCGTCGCAGGCCA
>CALCNF010000041.1 GCA_937897815.1 uncultured Pseudomonadota bacterium
AACGCGTGCACGACCGGAGATACGTGCTCAGAGGGCTCTTGCGTGGGCGGGGCAGCGCCAGATTGCGATGACTCCAATGTGTGCACGACGGACACCTGTGACGCATTAGCAGGTTGCGTGAACACGCCGAACACAGACCCCTGCGATGACTCCAATGCCGCTACGGGCCCGGACACGTGCTCAGGCGGTTCGTGCTCGGGTTCGCCAATCGAGTGCAACCAGGCATCGGATCAGTGCGTCGCATCAAGCACTCCCAATGGCGCGGGTTGCGACATCGTCAACGAAGACGACGGCACGTTGTGCAGCGACGGCTCCAACAACACGAAGGACGACGTGTGCACCGCCGGCATCTGCGGCGGCACCAATATCGACTGCTCGGGTGAGGCCGTCGACACCTGCACCCCCAGCCACAGCCCCAACGGCGTGGGCTGCTCTCCCAATCATGCGGTCACCGGGACGAGCTGCAACGACTTCCTTAACGGCACAAAGGACGACGTTTGTGACGGGAGCGGTACCTGCGCAGGCACGCCTTACGACTGTCTGGGCGAGGCCATCAGTCAATGCACCCCGAATTACAGCGCCAACGGTGTCGACTGCACGCCCAACCATCTCGCAAACGAAGCTCCCTGTAACGATGGTGATCCGAGCACTCAAGACGACGAGTGTGACGGGAACGGCACGTGTGGAGGGACGGGATACAGCTGCCCGGCCACGACCACGTGCATCCCAAGCTATACCCAGAACGGAGCGGGTGGCTGCACAGCAGTTCACGCCACCGAGGGGACCAGCTGCGACGACTCGAACCCCAACACGAGCAATGACGAGTGCGATGGAGAGGGCAATTGTGTGGCGTGCGGCGATGGCGTTCAGCAGCCCGATGAGGCCTGTGAGGACAGCAATATCGACGCGGGTGATGGCTGCAGCGCTTCCTGCACCGTAGAGGCGGGCTGGGTCTGCAACCCTCACTGCGAGGCGGGCGCCTGCGGTGACGGGATCCAGGCGGGAACCGAGCAGTGCGACGCCGGTGTCGCCAACTCCGATGCCTGGGCGGCCGGCGATCACTGCAACGCCTCCTGTGAGCTCGGAAAGGCCCCGTATTGTGGCGATGGTGACGCCGACACGGGTGACTCCAATGGTGACGGAATAGACGACGAGATCTGCGATGATGGGGCCGATAACTCGGACCAATATTCCCCTACCGCTCGTTGCGACACGACCTGCCAGGACTATGCGCCTTATTGCGGCGACGGCGACACCGACGAAGGCGACGAGGTCTGCGACGATAAAGACGACAACGCAGATGGGTGGACGGTAAATCAGACGTGCAACACCAGCTGCAACGCCTATCAGCCCTACTGTGGTGACGGCATCGTCACGGCTCCCCACGAGGTCTGTGACATCAATGGAGACGCCTCGTGTCAGCCCGGTTGCCAGACCCAGGACTCGGACAGCGACGGCATCGTGGAGTCTCTCGACAACTGCCCCAGCGTTCCGAACGCCAATCAGGCCAACTTCGAGGTCGATGAGGAGACCGAGGCGTGCTCCGACGCGTCGGACTGCACCCCCGGCAACTGCATCGGCGGTGTGTGTGTCGTAGGCGACGCCTGTGACACCGATGACGACAACGACGGCGTCGTGGACGCCGAGGACACCGACCCGAACAACAGGCTTGTCTGTCAGGACTCCGACAGCGACGAGTGCGATGATTGCGCGATCCTCGGATACGCTGATCCAGCCAACGACGGCGTGATCGATCGCGACGAGGACGGCCTGTGCGACATTGGCAGCAGCTGCCGCGCCCGCGTCTTCGTCACCAGCCAGATATTCACGGGTCAGCTCGGTGGCCTCGACGGGGCCGACAACGCCTGCGCGAACGCCGCTCAGAACGCCGACCTGAACGCGGTCGGAACCACCAATCGCTGGCGCGCCTGGATCGGCACGAGCGAGGCAGGTCCCGCCCAGCGCATCGGCCATATGCCCTTCCCCTTTGTCCTCGTCGTCCCCGAGGGCGAAGCTGAGGTGCAGATCGCCGCGAGCTGGGAGAAGCTCACCAGCGGTAATCTAGATCACCCCATCGATCGAAACGAGGCTGGACAGCCCATCTCTGACGACGTGCGCATCTGGTCCTTCACCCAGATGGACGGTGACGCCCATGGAACCGGGACGATCGGTCACTGCAATGGGTGGACCACGAAGGGCCCGAACTTCATCGGGCACGTCGGGCAGCCGGCGTTCACGGATGGAAATGACGCGAACCTGGCCACTGGCGTCGGTATCGGCGCGGATCCCGAGACTCTGGGCTGCAACACGAAGCAGCGGCTGCTCTGCGTCGAGGTGATCTCCGATTGTGGAGACCCCGATGACGACAATGACGGCGTTCCCGATGGCGACGGCCTGGTCATGTGTCCGTCGACCCCACCCGGCGAGTGCACGGACGGCTGCCTGGGCAACTGCGGTCTGAGCTGCCCGGCAGGATGCCCAACAGATTGCCCCTCGGCATGCAGCGATAACTGCCCTCGAATCTCCAACGCCTCTCAGGCCGATGATGACGGCAACGGCATCGGAGACATCTGCGATCTCGACTCCGACGGAGACGGGTTCAAGGACAACTCGGATAACTGTCCGTTGATCCCCAACGCGGACCAGGCCGACGCCGACAACGACACCCAGGGTGATGTCTGCGACAACGATCTGGACAACGACACCATCGTGAACGCCCTCGACAACTGCCCCGATGTCTACAACCTCGACCAGGACGACATGGACCCGTTCTATGTGGAGGACCCAGACAACCCTGGCGAGTACATCAAGAGCGCCTGTGGCAACAAAGACGACTGCACCGAGGAGCAGAGCTGTGTCGATGGGTATTGTGTGGGCGACGGCATCGGTGACGCCTGTGACTTTGATGTGGACGCGGACCAGGTCCTGGACTCTGAGGACAACTGTCCGGAGGACTGGAACATCGATCAGGCCGATCTGGACGGGGACGGCCATGGCGATGTCTGCGATGCCGACGAAGACGGAGACGGGATCGCAGACAGCGTGGACAACTGCCCGCGCGCGGCGAACCTCAACCAGATCGATCACGATGGAGACGGCGCGGGCGATCTCTGTGACGGAGACGACGACGATGATGGCTTCGCCGATGGAGGCGACAACTGTCCTCTGCTCAAGAACAGCGCTCAGGCTTGCGCGGCAGACTCATCCTGTGAGGGCGCTGTCGCGGTCCCTTGCACCATCGACGCCCACTGCGCCAAGGGTACCTGCATCGAGGGTTACTGCCGCAAGGAGTGCGGCGCGTCCTGCACCAACCAAAGCGATAGCTACTGCTCCAAGTACGGAGAGTGCCTGATCTCTCAGGTGGACACCGATGGCGATGGCCTGGGTGACGCCTGTGATGAAGACGACGATGGCGACCTCTGGTTCGACTCCAGTGACACCTGTCCGGCGGACGCTGATGAGGCTCAGCTCGATCTCGACAGCGATGGAGAGGGAGACGCTTGTGATGATGACATCGATGGTGATGACCTGGTGAACTCCGCGTCGGCCTGCTGCTCCGAGCGGCAGGAGCCGGGCTGCTCGGTGGATGATCCCACCGCAGAGTTCAACCCATCGAACAAGAATGCGCTGGAGCTCTGCATCTGCGATGCGATCGGCGCGAGCCCGGGCTATGGCCCCGACACCTACTGTTGCACGAACAAATGGGACGATATTTGCGCGGCTAACGCCGTGGCCCACTGCGGTCTCGCGTGCAGCAACGACAACTGTCCCGACGTCTACAACCCAGACCAGGTGGACTCGACCGAGATGAGCCTGAACCCGGCCGAGTTCCCCATCGAGGGCGACGGCGTGGGTGACGTCTGCGATGACGATAAGGACGGCGATGGCATCTCCGACGATCCGCTGCTCCCGCCTTGCAACGGCCCCGGTCAGACCGGGTGCTCGGACACCTGTCCATTGGTTCCCAACGCTGATCAGCTTGATCTCGATGGTGATTTCGTAGGCGACGTCTGCGATGTCGACGACGACGGCGACGTCATCGCGGACGTCCTCGACAACTGTCCCGTGATCTACAACCCCGATCAGGCGGACGCGGACGGGGACGAGGTCGGCGATCTCTGTGACACCTGTCCGCAGGACGCCGATGCCCATGATGACGACGGCGACGGGGTGGACTCCTGCCAGGACAACTGTCCCGAGCACGCCAACGCGGACCAGCTCGACTCCGATGAGGACGGCTTCGGTGACGCCTGCGACGTGGATGATGACAGCGACGGCATGCTCGACACCTACGGGGTCGACGGGGCGGACAACTGCCCGACCGTCTCCAATCCTGACCAGGCGGACAGCGACGGCGACCTCGTGGGCGATGCCTGCGACAACTGCCCGAACATCCCCAACAAGAACGCCAACGGCCCGCAGAAGGACCATGACAACGACGGCCTGGGTGACGCCTGCGATCCCGATGACGACGGCGACGGCGTCATGGACGTCGCGGACAACTGCCCCTTCGATCCCAACGCGGATCAGACCAACCACGATCTCTTAGCGGAGCTCGCGGAGCTCGCGGCCGGTGGCGTTGTCCAGGGCGATGTCTGCGATCCGGATGACGACAATGACGGCTTCCTCGACGAGGACGACGCGTGCCCCTTCACGCCCGAGGACGTTCAGGCGGACACGGACGGCGATGGCTTCGGAGATCTCTGCGACTCTTGCCCGTTCGATCCCATCGACGGGGGGCATGACACGGACTTCGACGGGAAGTGCAACGCCGTGGACAACTGTCCGTTGCTCGCGAATCCGGAGCAGGAGAACACGGATCTGGCCCTCGAGCAGGGCGCAGACCAGATCGCCTGTGATGAGAACGACCCGTGTGATGAGGGCGCCTGCATCCTTGGGATCTGCATCGCCGGCGACGCGTGCGATTCCGATGACGACAACGACGGTCTGCTCGACTACCTCGACCCCTGCCCGGCGGTCCTCGATGACGCTGACGGAGACTGTATTGGTGGCGCGGACGACGATTACCCCGACGACCCGTCCAAGTCGGGAGACGCAGACTCGGATGACGACGAGACGTGCACGACCAACAACAAGCTCTGCGGTGACGATTCCGTTGACACGGACGACGACAACGACGGCGTGCTGGACGTGGATGACAACTGCCCTGTCGTGCCCAACGCGACGGCCCTCGTCTCTCCCGAGATCGAGTGCGTCGAGGCCTCAGACTGCGTGGGCGACACCTACTGCGGCACCGACGCCAAGTGCCATGAGGCTCAGGCCAACCAGGACCAGGACCTCGAGGGGGATCTGTGTGACGTTGACGACGACAACGACGGGATCCTTGATGACGGGGACGGGGTAGACGCCTCCGCCGAGGACAACAAGGTCTGCGCCACCGCACAGGAGAGCGGCTGCGATGACAACTGTCCCAACGTGGCCAACCCGGGTCAGATGGACACCGATGGTGATGGTCAGGGCGACGCCTGTGACACCGATGACGATGGCGATGGCGTTCCAGACGTCTATGACTCGACCCCCATGGGCGCGGATGACCCAACCTCGGATGACGATGACGGTGATGGCGTCCTGGATCTCGAGGACGCCTTCCCGCTCAACCCCAATGAGTCCAACGACCTCGACGGCGATGGCATCGGCGACAACGCGGACCTCGATGACGATGGCGACGGTGTCGCCGACGCCGCCGACAACTGCCCCATGTGGGCGAACGCCGACCAGCTCGATACAGACGCGGACACGGAGGGCGACGTCTGTGATGAGGATGACGACGGCGACTCGGTGCTCGACGCGGACGACGCTTATCCGCTCGACGGGGCTGAGAGCGCAGACAGCGACGGCGATGGGGTCGGCGACAACGTGGACGCCTTCCCCAATGACCCATCCGAGAGCGTCGACAGCGACGGCGACGGCGTGGGCGACAACGCTGATCCGGCCCCCTACGACGCTGAGCACAGCGTCGACACCGATGGGGATGGCTTCCCCGATACGGATGAGAGCGCGGAGAAGGACAAGGACGGAGACTCGGTGCTCGACGCTTTGGACAACTGTCCTCTGACCGTGAACGCCGATCAGGCCGATGCCGATGCCGACGCGCAAGGCGACGCCTGCGACACCGACGATGACGGTGACGGCGTGCTGGACGTCGATGACCTGTGTCCCCTCACGGCCGATCCTGACCAGCTCGACACGGACGATGATGGACAGGGGGATCTCTGCGATCCCTGCCCGCAGGACGTCACGGTGAACGCCTCGGGCGATGATGACGGCGACGGGCTCTGCCCGAGCGATGACAACTGTCCGCAGATCGCCAACATCAGCCAGTTCGATCTCGACGGCGATGGAGAGGGCGACGCCTGCGACAACGATGATGACGGAGATGAGCTCCTCGACCTCATCGATCCCTGCCCGCTGCTCTCCGCGGACAACGACGCGGATCAGGACTGCGTCGCAGACGACGAGGACGCCTTTCCGAACGATCCGGAGAAGGCCGCCGACGCCGATCAGGACGGCATCGACGACGCCGCGGATCTCTACGACGATGGAGACTCGATTCCTGACGAGCTCGACAACTGCCCGGGCATCGACAACGACGACCAGGCCGATTTTGACGGCGACGGGCTCGGAGACGTCTGCGATACGGATAAGGACGGCGACGCCGTTCCCGATGAGCTCGACCTGTGCCCCTGGACGCCCGATCCGGCCCAGACCAACCTGGACGGGGACGCCTTCGGAGACGCCTGTGATAGCGACATTGACGGGGACATCCTCCCCAACGAGGTCGACAACTGTCCCTTCGACTACAACCCCGATCAGGCGAACCTGGATGGGGACGCGCAGGGCGACCTCTGCGACGATGATGACGATGGCGACTCGGTCCCCGATGTGCTGGACACCTGCCCGAAGAAGACCCCGGGCGCCTACCAGCTCGACACGGATGGTGATGGCCAGGGTGATCTCTGCGACACGGATGACGACGGCGACGGCGTGCCCGACCCGGTCGACGTTTATCCCACGGATCCCACCGAGTGGCTCGACTCGGATAAGGACGGCGTGGGCGACAACGCGGACGCCTTCCCCGTCGATCCCAGCGAGCAGAGCGACGCCGATGGTGACGGCTTCGGTGACAACACGGACCCCGATCCTCTGAGCCCGGCTCCCCCTGGAGACACGGACGGTGACGGCGTGGTCGACGATCAGGATCCCTTCCCGAACGACGGCTCAGAGAGCGGCGATCTCGACGGGGACGGAACGGGCGATAACGCCGACACCGATGATGACGGCGACTCCGTCCTCGACGTGCTCGACAACTGCCCGGGGACCGTCAACACCGATCAAGATGACCTGGATGCCGATGGTCTGGGAGACGCCTGTGATCCGGACGTGGATGGTGACGGATTCACCAACGCTGACGACGAGTATCCCCTCGACGGTGACGAGTGGAAGGACACGGACGGCGACGGCGTGGGCGACAACGAAGACGCCTTCCCCTTGAGCGCGACGGAGACGGTCGACAGCGACGGCGACGGGGTCGGCGACAACGCGGATGAGTACCCCTTCGACGCCTCCGAGCAGTTCAACAGCGACGCCTGCCCGGACAACGATGGCGATGGTTCTCCGGACACTCCAGGACCGGACGACTCCTGTGACACCGTGGGCAACAACCTCGATCTGGATGATGACGGCGACGGCGTCTACGACGTCGATGACAACTGCCCGCTTCACCCGAACGCGGCGCCCCTGGCGCTCGAGAACGGCGTCGACGCCATCTCGTGCGCCGACCAGCCCTGCCCGCTGCCCAGCCAGGACTGCTACATCGACAACCTGTGCCATGAGGCCCAGACCGACACGGACCAGGACGGCTACGGTGATGCCTGCGAGAGCTCCATCGACTCGGATGGCGACGGGATCGCCGATGAGGACGAGAAGGTGATCGAGGGCACCTGCTCCGACACCGACGAGGCCTGCACGACGGACGACGATTGCCTGGCCGGAATCTGCGAGGGCTACAAGGACTGCATCCTGGTCTCAGCGTTCCTCGACGAGGACAACGACTGCGTACCGACGGACGCCAACGGCAACGGCGTTCTCGATCCCGAGGACGACGCCTTCCCCGAGGACGGCACCGAGGACAAGGACACCGACCGCGATGGCATCGGCAACAACGCGGATACGGACGACGACAACGACGGCGTGCCCGACGAGTCCGACGATCTGCCCCTGGACGCCACCTCCTCGGTGGATACGGACGGTGATGGTGTCGGCGACGAGACCGACGCGTTCCCCAACGATCCGGCTGAGCAGTCGGACACGGACGGGGACGGCATCGGCGACCAGGCCGACGGCGACGATGACCAGGACGGCGTGCCCGATGGTCTCGACGATCTACCCCTCGACCCGACCGAGAGCGTCGACAGCGACGGTGACGGCGTGGGCGACAAGAAGGACGCCTTCGTCGACGACCCGACCGAGAGCGCGGACTCCGACGGGGACGGCGTCGGCGATAACGCCGACACCGATATCGACGGTGATGGGGTCCTGAACCAGCAGGACGCCTTCCCCTATGACGCCTCGGAGTCGGTGGACAGCGACGGTGACGGCGTGGGTGACAACTCCGACGCGGATCCCTTCGATGACGAGGAGACCCTCGACTCCGATGGCGACGGCGTGCCCGACGGCAAGGACGTCTTCCCAAGCGACGCCGGCGAGTGGCTCGACACCGATGGTGACGGCGTGGGCGACGAGCTCGACGACGACGCGGACGGCGACGGCGTGGCCGATGAGCAGGACGCCTTCCCCACGGACCCGACCGAGTCGGTGGACACCGACGGTGACGGCCTGGGTGACGAGACGGACACCGATGATGACGGTGACACGGAGCTCGACGTCCTCGACAACTGCCCCAAGGTGCCCAATCAGAGTCAGGAGGACTTCGACCACGATGATCTCGGTGACGTCTGCGACGACGACGATGACGGAGATGGCCTCCTGGACGCGGTGGACAACTGCCCCATGGAGGACAACCCGGAGCAGCTCGACAATGACGGTGACGGCCTCGGGGACATCTGTGACCCCGATGACGACAACGACGGTGTGCCCGATGGCGACCAGACCGTCCTGTGTCAGACCGGCCAGACCCTCAACTGCTCGGACAACTGTCCCTTGGTCTACAACCCCACCCAGAGCGATCTCGGTGACGGATCTGACGGGATCGGCGACGCCTGCGATGACTCGGACGGCGATGGCCTGAGCGACGCATTCGACAACTGCCCCGTGGTCGCCAACGCCGACCAGACCGACGCGGATGGTGACGGCCTGGGCGATCCCTGTGAGGCTGACTCGGATGGCGACGGCGTGCCCGACGTCTACGATTGGGCTCCCTACGACGACAGCGAGCAGCTCGACACGGACGGTGACGGCGTGGGCGACAACGCGGACGCCTTCCCGACCGACCCAACGGAGCAGATCGACACGGATGGTGACGGCGTCGGTGATCTCAAGGACACGGACGCGGACGGCGACGGGATCCCCGACGATGAGGATCTCTACCCGACCCTGCCCAACGGTCTGGACACCGATGGCGATGGCTCGCCTGACGTGGTCGATCAGGACGACGACAACGACGGTGTGCCTGACGCCACCGACAACTGTCCGCTCCTGTCGAACATCAGCCAGGCCAACCTGGATGAGGATCTGGAGATCGAGGCCGGTGAGGTCGCCCTCGGAGACGTCTGCGATGACGACGATGATGGAGACGAGACGCCGGATCTCTACGACCTCTGCCCCGAGACCTTCGATCCCGAGCAGAGCGATCTGGACAGCGACGCGGTCGGCGACGCCTGCGACGACGATATGGACGGCGACGGGGTGGACAACGACCTCGATGATCTCCCCGCCGATCCCTTCGAGACGAAGGACAGCGACGGTGACGGTGTCGGCGACAACGCCGATCTCTTCCCCGACAATTCGGACGAGCAGATCGACACCGACGGCGACGGCCTCGGCGACAACTTCGCGGACTCCGACGACGACAACGACGGCATCCCGGATGACGAAGATCTCCTCCCGAAGAACAACGACTTCCTGGTGGATGACGATGGAGACGGTGTCCTCGACGTCGACGATGCTTTCCCCTTCGATCCGACCGAGAGCGAGGATTCGGACGGCGACGGGATCGGCAACAACCAGGAGACCGACGACGACAACGACGCCTTCCCTGACACGATCGACAACTGTCCGACGACCCACAACCTGGACCAGGTGGACACGGACTCGGATGGCCTGGGAGACGCCTGCGACGACGACGACGACAACGACGGTATCCCCGATGCTACCGATCCCTGTCCGCTCCTCGAGCTGGCGCCGCTCTATGAGGATGACCTCGACGGAGACGGCTACAGCGACTCCTGTGACTCCGATGACGATGGGGACGGCGTGGTCGACAGCCTCGATCTCTTCCCGAACGATCCGAACGAGAGCAAGGACAGCGACGGTGACGGCGCCGGTGATAATGAGGACCTCGCGCCCAACAGCGACGCGGTCACGGTGGACACCGACGGTGACGGGCTCATCAACGAGATCGATCTCGACGACGACGGTGACGGCGTGCCTGACACCGAGGACGCCTTCCCCTTCGACGCCTCGGAGGCCTACGACAGCGACGGTGACGGCGTGGGTGACAACGCCGACCCGGCTCCGCTCGATCCGGCCCTGAGCGAGGACGCGGACGGCGACGGCATCGCGGATCCCTTCGATGAGGACGACGACGGCGACGGCGTACCCGACACCGAGGACGCGTATCCCTTCGATCCCAAGAAGAGCCTGGACACGGACCAGGACGGAATCGATGACATGGTCGATCCTGACGACGACGGCGACGGCGTCCCGGACACCGAGGATGAGTATCCGCTCAACGCCTTCGAGGCCTATGACACCGACGGCGATGGAACGGGCGACAACGAGGATCTCGATGACGATGGGGACGGGATCAACGACGAGTACGACGAGTTCCCCCTCGATCCGACCGAGACCACCGACACGGACGGCGACGGCGTCGGCGACGTGGCGGACATCGCGCCTACGGACCCCAACCTGTCGAAGGACACCGATGGAGACTTCATCGCTGATGAGGTGGACGTCGATGACGACGGCGACGGTATGCCCGATGAGTTCGATGCCTTCCCCCTCGATCCGACCGAGACCGAGGACTCGGATGGCGACGGTATCGGCGACAACGCCGACCCGGCGCCCTTCGACCCTGACGTGAGCCTCGACACCGACGGAGACCTCATCGCCGATGAGGACGACGCCGATGACGATGGTGACGGTGTGCTCGACGTGAACGACGCGTTCCCGCTCGATCCCAACGAGGTCAGCGACCACGACGGCGACGGTATCGGCGATAACGCCGACACCGACGACGACGGCGATGGTGTGGAGGACGCCTACGACGCGTTCCCGCTCAACGGCGACGAGTCGAAGGACCTCGACGGTGATGGCGTCGGTGACGGCGTGGATCCCGACCTGGATGGCGACCAGGTCAGCAACGAGGCCGAGCTCGCCTGCGGGACCGACCCTGAGGACGCCTCGGATGTGCCGGACACCACGAACACGGACGCGCCTGAGAACGCGGCTGAGGGTGTGGCTACGGACACGGACATCGACTGCTTCGACAGCGATGACGATGGCGACGGCTACGACGATCTCCTCGAGATCACCTGTGGGTCCGATCCCCTCGACGCGACCAGTCTCCCGGTCGGGGTGGAGAACCACCACGACGCGGATGACGACGGCGTGTGCGACAACCTCGATGAGGATGATGACGGTGACGGTTGGGCGGACGAGGATGAGACGACGTGTATGTCCGATCCCTTCGACGCCGAGCAGACTCCGGCGGATCTCGATGGTGACGGCGTGTGCGACATGCTCGACGCCGACATCGACGGTGATGGCGCCTCGAACGAGGAGGAGTCGGTGTGCAAGACCGATCCTCTCGACGCCTCAAGCACCTCGACCGGTCAGACGCTCACGGACTTCGACGCGGACGGGATCCCCGACTGTGGAGATCCAGACGACGACAACGACGGTCTGACCGACGTCATCGAGGCCGAGATTGGCTCCAATCCGACCTCGACCGACTCCGATGGTGACGGCATCGAGGACGGCGTTGAGGACGCCAACCAGGACGGCGTGCTCGATGATGGTGAGACCTCGCCGGTGCTGGCCGACAGCGACGGTGACGATCTCAGCGACAGCCTCGAGCTCGCCTCGTGCTACGACTCGGGCGCCGAGGGCTGGGTCTCTCCGACCGACACGCCGAGCCTCTGTGGTCAGACCGATCCCCGACAGGCGGACACGGATGGCGACGGGCTGCTCGACGGTCATGAGGACGCCGATCTCGACGGCCAGTGGGCGCAAAACGAGACGAGCCCGCTCATGGCGGACACGGACGGCGATGGCGCGACCGATAAGGACGAGCTCGCCTGCGAGTCCTCGCCCCTCGATCCAGCCTCGCTGCCGGTGGACCAGGACGCGGATGGCCAGTGTGATCTCGCGATCCACGACTCGGACGCGGACGGCGTGGTGGACACGTTGGAGAACCTCTGCGGTACCGATCCGCTCGACGGCGGCCAGGTCCCTGGTCTCAATGAGATCGGAGACACGGACGGCGACGGGCTCCTCGACTGTGTGGATCCCGACGACGATGAGGATGGCGCGCTCGACTCGATTGAGCAGGCCTGTGGCACCGATCCCCTGGACGCCTCTGAGGTGCCCACGGTGGAGGAGACCGCGGATCTCGACGGCGACGGAGCCCCCAACTGCGCGGACGAAGATCGTGACGGTGATGGGGTCAGCGACGCCATCGAGGAGGTGCTGGGCCTCGACCCGAACCGCGCGGACACCGACGGTGACGGACAGCCCGACAACCTCTCGGAGGCCTACTACGGTTATGTGGGCGGCACGATCACCGATGAGGACGCCTCACCGGTGGTCTCCTCGGGCGGCTCGGACAGCGGGTGTGGCGCCGGTCGCGACGCCACTCCGGCCGGGCTGGTCCTGTGTCTCTTCTTCGGTCTGACGCTCCTGTGGCGCCGCCGCCGCAGCCGGGCGATCCTGGGAACAGGAGCGCTCGCCTGCGTCCTGGCCCTGGGCTCGCTTCACCCGAGCGCTCAGGCGGCGGGGACGGGCTTCATCGCCGATGGATTCGAGGCGCTGCCCGCGCATCATCGAAACCACATCGTGGTCTCGACCTCGGATGTTCTCTCCCACGGGGATGGTTCGACCTCGCTCATCATGAGCCAGGCCCGAAACATCCTCAGCGCAGCGGACCTTCAGGTCGGGGGAGTGGAGGCCCTGAGCTACCCCGTTGAGGGTCAGCTTCGGACGGAGATCTTGAGCGCCTACGGCCTCTTCGACCTCATGGACATCGGGGTCGCGATCCCGGTCCTCGCCTACCAGTGGGGCGATGACCTCGCGGGCATCGACCGGCCTGGGCAGGACGTGGACGGCACGGTGCTCGGTGACGTGCGGATTCACCCGAGGATCCGCTTCGTGCGGCGCGAGGCCACAGGGGGGCTCGGGGTTGCGGTCGCCGCCTCCCTTCACCTCCCCACGGGAGACGTGAACAGCTTCAACTCCATGGGCGTGTTCCGAGCGGAGCCCAGGCTGATCATCGACTGGCTCTCGCCCGACGGGCGCCTGGCCATCGCGACCAACCTCGGCTACCACGTGGGCCCTCGCTACGTGTACCGTGGGCTCGTCTTTGACGACGACCTGCGCTGGGGAGCCTCGCTCCAGAGCGAGCTCTCGGTGGCCGATTACGCCTTCGTCGCGACCTTTGGTGCTCGAGGCTCGGTGCCCCTGGAGATGTCCCTTGGCGCCGGAGACCTCTCCAAGGTCGGCGTACCCGTTGAGCTTATCGGAGCGCTCAAGCTCCCGCTGAGTCACCATCTGGTCTCAGAGATCGGCTACGCTCAGAGCCCGTCGACGGGGATCGGCGCGCCAGGGTTTCGGGTCTTCGCGGGCTTGACCTTCGGCTGGCCCAAGCAGGAGTTCTTCGCGGGGCCCGTTCCCCTGGAGGGCGACCGCGATGGAGATCTCTTGATTGACCCCATCGACGCCTGTCCGGATGAGCCTGAGGACACCGATGGCTTTGAAGACGAAGACGGATGCCCCGAGCTGGATCGGAGCCTCTGGCATCAGCGCCAAGGCGTCCTGACCTTCGCCGGAGAGGCCAGCTCGATCCTCTCGGAGAAGAGCCACGCGGTGATCCGAGACACGGCCAACGCCATCGCCGAGCTGGCGAACAAAGAGGGCGGTCTCGACCACATCGTCGTCATGGGGTTCGCCGATGACCTCGATGATGAGAGCGCCAACCGCGAGCTGGCCCAGGAGCGCGCCCGAGCGGTCGCGGGTCTCCTGGCGACCTACGGCATCGCGCGCGAGTTCATGAAGGTGGAGGCCTCGACGGGGGCCCCACTGCGCGGCGTGGGGGCGCCTGAGCGCTCCCCGGATCCAAGACGTGTACAGCTGCGCGTCGTGGTGCGCGGCAAGACCGTACCTACGAACACCACCCAGTCGCCGCGGCCCGATGCCGTCGCTGAGTTGGGAGGAGCACGATGAAGATGATCTCACTCCGATCTCTGGCAGTTCTGACCGCCTTGACGCTGCTCTCGGGCTGCGTGGCCTCTGAGGCTGAGCCCTTTGACGCCCTGAACGCGGACACCATTGAGGAGCCCACCGTCGAGAGCCTGGCGCGCCTGGCGCCCGCTTCGGCAGAGAAGATCGAGCTGGCCGACCACGATCTGTCGCGTCTCTTTGATGGAGACGTGTGTGATCCTGCGGTCGTGCCCGGTTGTCGCGCGACCCTCGTGGGCCAGCGCTGGATGGACAACATCAACCGCGTGCTCCGGGAGGGCGCCTCCGAGGGCTACGCGGTCCTCACGAGCGAGTTCTTGGCCGGAGAGATGGATCTGGCGATCTTTGGCGCCCAGTCCATCGACCAGCTCGATCCCCAGGATAGTCTCGCCCTGCGTCAGGAGATCGCCTTCTGGTTCGCGACCCAATACGGCCATGACACCGCCGTGGGCGGTACGGTCTCCTCGAGCGCTCTCGACGCGGCGGCGCTCCTCTTCGACGCGCTCCAGGACGCCTCCGGTGAGACCTGGCGAATCGGCGTGGTGGGCTTTGACGCGTCCCAGGATCTTCACGAGGCCCGCGCCGTCACGCCGGCCTTCTTCCGCCCCCGCGACGGCGAGCTGGTCACGCTCGTGACCTCCGACTCCTACGAGGGCACGGGCTCGGGCGAGCTCACCCTGGATCTGCCTCAGAAGAGCTGGGCCTATGAGGAGTTCGCGGCCGGTTCGACCCTGGACGGCAATCGCCTGTGGCTCACGCGGTCCTCCGCCCGGCGGGACGCTCAGCCCTGTCCCTTCTGTAAGCCCTCGGCTGACGCGGACGCTCCGGCGGCTCCTCGCCAGCTCCTCGTTGATGGGCCCGCCCGCGTGATCGCCCAGGACGCCGAGGGTCGACAGACGGCGTTCCTCAGCGGCCAGGTGATCGAGGAGATCCCGGGCAGCAACGTGCGCGCCGTGTTTACGGGCGATGACGTGCCGCCCCGCCAACTCTTTCTCCCGCCCTCGGGCGAGGTCACGATCCTCGCCAGCGGTCGCCCGGCGCCCGAGTTCACGGTCCAGCCCGCGACGCGCGTCGAGCTCTACGCCCCCAACTTCGTGGCGGGCACCGGCACCATTGAGACCCCCGAGGGTCAGACCGACACCATTCGCATCCAGAACGCGGGCAAGCGCCTCTCGTTCTCCACGTGGCACGGAGACGGCGCGAACGTCTTCATCGCCTCCGACGCGGGCGACCAGCCCGTGCTCTTTGAGCTCGAGACCACGGGCGTGGGGACCGGGCAGAGCCTGTGGATCCAGCTCGACGAAGAGGAGGGCGTCGTCCTCCTCGATATGACGGCCGAGGCGACCCTCCGCGGCACCTTCAGCTTCACGATCCAGCGCGGGCTCGATCGCCTGACCTACGTGAGCAGCCTGGATCTTCGAGCCCGAGGCCAATACCGCCTCCACTACCGAGACTGGGTCGGCCCAGGTCTACCCATGACCGTGGACGTCGACCTCCAGCCTGATGGCGCGGTCGACCACACGATTGAGCTCTCGGGGTGCACGGTCGCTGAGGGATGCGAGCACCTAGAGGGCTTCGACGACGACGGTGTCCCCGGTGCTCTCGACAACTGCCCTTCGATCGCCAACGTGGACCAGGCAGACCTGGACGGGGATGGCCTGGGTGACGCCTGTGACGCGGACATCGACGGCGATGGCGTCGATGAGCTGGGCGCTCTGGAGGGATCGGTCCCTTGTCCCGATCAAGTGACGGTTGAGTGTGACGACAACTGTCCCGGGATTCACAACCCGACTCAGGCGGACCTGGACGGCGACTTCCTCGGAGACGCGTGTGACGACGACCTCGATGGCGACGGCGTCCCTGATGACGGGAGCCTCAACGGCGTTCAGGTGTGCAACGCGCCGTTCATCCTGGGCTGCGACGACAACTGCCCGCTGATCGTCAACGAAGACCAGGAGGACTTTGACGACGACGGCGTAGGCGACGCCTGCGACGCGGACATCGATGGCGATGCCATTGTTGAGGATCCGACTCTGGAGAGCTGCGCCGGGACCACCGAGAACTGCAATGACAACTGCCCCAATCTCTGGAACCCCCTCCAGGAGGACCTCGATGGTGACGGTCTTGGTGATCCCTGTGACGCCGACGACGACGCCGACGGGATCGCGGATCTCGGGGACAACTGCCCGCTTCTGGCCAATCCCCAGCAGGCGGACCTCGATTCAGACGCCATCGGCGATCTCTGCGAGACTGACCTGGACGGCGATGGCATCGGAGAGGATGGGGATGAAGATCAGGCGGCGGATAACCCCTGTGAGCCCGGTCAGAAGACCGAGTGCGATGACAACTGTCCCCTGAACTTCAATCCGGAGCAGGAAGATCTCGACGGTGACGGCGTCGGGGACGTCTGTGACACGAACCCCGACGGCGACGCCTTCGACGGCGCGGCAGATCTCTGCCCAATGATGGCCACCATCGAGCAAAAGGACGATGACGGCGACGGTCTCGGAGACGCCTGCCAGGACACGGACGGAGATGGCGTGCTCGATGACGGCGCCCTCGATGGGATCGTGGCCTCCTTGAAGCTCTGCGGCCCTGAGCTTCTCACGGACTGCGATGACAACTGCCCACAGAGCGCGAACGCCGACCAGGCGGACTCCGATGGTGACGGCCTGGGTGACGTGTGCGATCCCGACGCGGACAACGACGGCCTGGCCAACGAGCTGGATATCTGTCCTCTACACCCCGACCCCGAGCAGGGGGACATGGACGGCGACGGGATCGGCGACCCCTGCGACGATGACGTCGACGGAGACGGCGCACCCAATGACACAGACACCTGCGCGCTGATCGCGGACCCAGACCACCCGGATCAGGATCAGGATGGGGTCGGCGATGCCTGCGATGACGACATCGACGGTGACGCGGTCCCGAACGCAACCGACAATTGTCCCCTGGGCGTGAACCCGGTTCAGGGCGACATCGACGGCGATGGTCTGGGCGACACCTGCGACACGGACATCGATGGGGATGACGTCCTCAACGCCTCCGACAACTGCGTTCAGGTCGCCAACGCGACTCAGGTCGATCTGGACGGCGATGGCATCGGTGACGCCTGCGATCCCGATCTGGATGGCGATGGGCTGCTGGACGGTTCCCAGGATCTCGACGACGACCAGGATGGCGTCATCGATGGGGATGACAACTGTGAGAGCACCCCCAACGCGGACCAGAATAATCTCGACGGCGACGATTTCGGTGACGCTTGCGATGCCGATCAGGACGGCGACGGCGTGATCGACACCCAGGACGCCGATGACGATGAGGACGGCGTTCTCGATCTCGCCGACAACTGCTCGACCATCCCCAACGTCTCTCAAGACGATCTGGACGGGGACGGCCTGGGCGACGTCTGCGACGCGGACATCGACGGTGATGGCGTCTTGAACGCGGCCGATAAGGACGACGACAACGACGGATTCCAGGACGAATGTATCCCCGGGATCGATCCGTCGGACTGTGTCTCTGACAACTGCACGACCAAGGCCAATGACGACCAGATCGACTCCGACTTCGACGGGGAGGGTGACGTCTGTGACGCCGATGATGACGGCGACGGTGTCGACGACGCCTCCGATCTCTGTCCCCTGCTGGCGACCTTAGCCGCTGGCGCGGGCGACCAGGACTGCGAGGACGACGCAGCTTGTGGAGAGGGGACCTACTGCGCTCCCTCCGGCCTGTGCCATGTGGGCCACCTCGATCTGGACGGCGACGGTCTTGGCAACGCATGCGACTCGGACGTCGACGGCGACAACGTCACCGATGGTGACGGCTCCTTTCCCTGCCAGCACGGCCAGATCTACGCCTGCGACGACAACTGTCCGATGGTGTTCAACGCCTCTCAGGCTGACACCGATGGCGACCAGCAGGGCAACGCCTGCGACGGGGACGACGACAACGACGGAGTGCCCGATGACGGCGTCGAGGGTGAGGTTCCCTGCGCCTCGGGTCAGCTCTCAAGCTGCGATGACAACTGTCCTCTGCTCGCCAACTCTTTCCAGCTCGACCTGGACGGCGACGGCCTCGGTGATGTCTGCGATGAGGACGACGATGGCGACGGCGTGGACGACGTCGAGGACAACTGCGCGACCCTGTCGAACCCGGCTCAGGCCAACGCGGATGGGGATCCCCTCGGGGACCTCTGCGATCCGGATGTGGATGGAGACAACGCCCCCAACGAGATCGACAACTGCCCGGGCATCCTCAACATCGCGCAGGCGGATGACGATGGAGATGATCTGGGCGACCTCTGCGACAACTGCCCAGACGTCGCCAACCCTCAGCAGGATGATCTCGATGGCGATGGCCTCGGAGATGGCTGCGATGAGGACCGCGATGGCGACGGCTTCGACAACGGCGACGACAATTGTCCGAACAACTCCAACGCCGACCAGGCCGATCAAGACGGCGACTCCACCGGCGACGTCTGTGATAGCGACATCGATGGAGACACGAAGGCGAACTTCGATGACAACTGCCCGCTCATCCCCAACGTCGGCCAGGCCGACACGGACCTGGACGGCTTCGGTGACGCTTGTGACCTCGACGACGCCGATCTCGATGGCATCAAGGATCACGTCGACAACTGTGACCTGCTCGCGAACCCGCAGCAGGAGGACATGGACCAGGACGGCGTGGGCGATCTCTGTGACGACGACCAGGATGGCGATGGTTTTGCCAACGGGAGCGACAACTGCCCGGAGACCATGAACGCACCTCCATCGGTCGGCGAGCTTCAGACCGATCAGGATCAGGACGGCCTGGGGGACGCCTGTGACCTCGATGATGACAACGACGGCATCCCCGATACGCTCGATAACTGTCCCGAGGACGTGAACCCGGATCAGGCCAACCTCAATGAGCTCGACGAGCTCGCGGATCCCAACCTGGCAGTGGAGGGTGACGCGTGTGACCACGATGACGACGGTGACGGGACCCCTGACGACGTCGATCTGGACGACGACGATGACGGAGTCGCCGATGACCTGGATAACTGCCCGCTGGTCGTGAACGCCGAGCAGGACAATCAGGACGGTGACGGACTGGGTGATGCCTGTGATGGGGACATCGATGGGGACGACACCGAGAACCTGAGCGACAACTGTCCTTGGACCCCCAACGTCTCTCAGGCCGATCTGGATCTGGACGGCGTGGGCGACGCTTGTGACGAAGACCTAGACGGCGATGGTCAGACCAACGACGTGGACGTGGATGACGATGGCGATCTTGTCGCTGACGGCGTCGACAATTGCCCCCACGCCTACAACGTCAACCAGCAGGACCTCGACTACGATGACGTGGGCGACGCCTGTGACAACTGCGCGTACGACTACAACGATCAGCAAGGCGATCTCGATCAAGATGAGATCGGCGACCTCTGTGATGATGACGCGGACGGCGACAAGATCCTCGAGGACGGGGCCGAAGACGAGGTCGACCCCTGCGAGTCGGGCCAGTCGGCAGGCTGCGATGACAACTGCCCAGAGGTCTCCAATCACGATCAGCAGGACACAGACGCCGATGGTGTCGGTGACGCCTGCGACCTGTGCCCGCTGGTCCCCAACGCTGGCCAGGAGGACGTGGACTTTGACGGTGTCGGTGACGCGTGCGCCGGCGACAGCGATGGTGACGGGACGCCTGACGCTCTGGACCTCTGTCCTACGCTCCAGAACCCGTCGACCGCTACCCTCGACACCGATGGAGACGGCGTTGGTGACGACTGCGATAACTGCAAGGGCGAGTCGAACCCCAGTCAGGCAAACCTGGACGGCGATAACCAGGGGGACAAGTGCGACGCCGACGGAGACGCCGACGGCATTGGCTACAGCTTCAACAAGCCGAACACCGAGGAGGCCTGCACGGGTGTCCCGGATCCCGATGACGGAGATCCCGCGACCGAGGAGAATGACGGAACCAAGGAGTGTGTGGACAACTGTCCGCTGGTCTACAACCCGACCCAGTCCGACACCGATCAGGATGGCCTTGGCGACGCCTGCGATCCGGACGCTGATGACGATCTCATTCTCGTCTCCGATGGCGACAACTGTCCTCTCGTGTCCAACCCCAACCAGGCAGACCTGGATGGCGATGGGGTAGGCGACGTCTGCGATGACGATCAGGACGGCGACTCGATCGCCAATGAGCTCGACAACTGCGCGCTCATCGCCAACGCGCCGCCGACCGTGGGTACGGAGCAGCTCGACCTCGACGGTGACGGGTTAGGTGATGTCTGTGACCTCGACCTGGACGGAGACTCGATCGCCAACGACGAGGACAACTGCCCCTACGCGGTCAACGCTCCGGCCCTCTTCGGAGCCCAGCAGTCCGATCTCGATGGCGACGGCCTGGGCGACGCTTGTGATCCTGACTCGGATGGTGACGCCATCGGGAACGTCGTTGACCTCTGCAAGGCGGTGGGCGTCGATGTCGACGGTATTCCTGTCCTGGGTCGCTACGATGCGAACGCTGCGATTCCATCAACGGAGTGCGTCGGTGGTTTCTGCGCCTACGATACTTCGAAGGAATGCACGACGAGCGCGGACTGTCAGAACCTCTGCGATGACCGCGACGCGGACGGGATTCCCACGGAGCGAGACAACTGTCCCATCACGGACAACGGCGGCATTGAACAAGCAGATATCGAAACAATGCAGCTCGACAGCAACGCCGACGGCGTGGGTGACGCGTGCTCAGCTGATCCGGACGCCGACACGATTCCGCTCACGATCGACAACTGTCCCGCCGTGGCGAACCCGGATCAGCTCGACAGCGACGGGGATGGTCTTGGTGATCTGTGTGATCCCTGCGCGAACATTGCGGCGACGGTGATCAACGACGCGGCCGGGGCTCCCAAGGCCTGCACGATCGATCTTCATTGCGGTGAACCGACCGAGGCCTATTGCTCCTTGGCGACCCAGACCTGTCGGGCTCGTCACGGAGACATGGACGGTGACGGTCTGGGCAATATCTGTGACACGGATCAGGACGGCGATGGTACGCCCGAGTATCTCAACGACGCCTCCAAGCTCCCCTGCACCTCAGGGGCGATCACGGGCTGCGCCGACAACTGCCCCGAGCTCCCGAACCCGGCCCAGCTCGATGATGATGGGGACGGCAAGGGCAACCGCTGCGAGATTGACGCGGACGGTGACTGGATCCTCGACGCCGATGACAACTGCCCGCTGGTGGCCAACCCGGGTCAGGAGGATCTGGACTTCGACGGTGAGGGTGACGCCTGTGACCTGGACAAGGACGGAGACAACCTGACCTGCTGCGCCGTGACCGACACCCCGGGCTGCATCGACAACGCGGCCACCGAGGCCTGCGTGTGCGCGATGGACCCCTTCTGCTGCGCGCAGAGCTGGGACAGCATCTGCGTGGCTGAGGCGAGCCAGTACTGCGAGAACCCCTGCACCTGCACGGGCAACGTCTGCGCGGACAGCTGTCCCAACGACGTGGACACGACCCAGGCCGACGCCGACATGGACGGCGTGGGTGATGTCTGTGACAACTGCCCGAACGCCGTAAACTTCGACCAGGCTGACCTGGACGGTGATCAGGTGGGCGACGTCTGTGACCTCGACATCGACACCGATGGCGTCTTCAACAGCCACGACACCTGCATGCTCGCCGTGAACCCCTTCCTGGGCGGGATCGAGCAGCCCAACGCAGACAACGATGCCTATGGAGACGTGTGTGACGGGGATGATGATGGTGACGGGATCCCCGATGTCATGGACAACTGTCCGCTCTTGGCCAACGTCGATCAGAACGATCTCGATGGAGACCTCATCGGAGATCTCTGCGACACCGACGCTGATGGCGACGGGGTCGCGAACGAGGAGGACAATTGTCGCGGACAGCACAATCCACCGGCTGTGCCGGGACTCGCTCAGGCGGACGCCGATGCCGACGGGATTGGAGACGCCTGCGAGCCTCAATGCTCGGAAGCTGTACTCGCGCTCAATAACGATGATGACGACATCCTGAACAATGACTGTGATGTGGACGCCCTGGGTGAGTTCTTCGACGATCCTTGTGTCACTGGACAGACTGAGGGCTGTGACGACAACTGCATCGGTGTGACCAACCCGGATCAAAAGGACACAGACGGAGATGGCCTTGGAGATGCCTGTGACCCCGATGCCGATGGCGATGGGATCCTCGACGCCGCGTCGGACAACTGCCTGGGTCTGGCCAACGCCGGACAGGAAGACGATGACAATGACAACATCGGTAACTCCTGCGATCCGGACGTCGATGGCGACGGCATCCTCGAGGATGGAAATGTCGGCGCGGTCGCCTGCAACGCGCCGTTGGTCACGGATTGCGATGACAACTGTCCGCGGGAATCTAACCCAGCTCAGATCGATACGGACAATGACGGTCTGGGAGACGCCTGCGATCTCGACACCGATCAGGACGGCGTTCTGAACGCCTTCTCGGGGAACGCATTGCTCTGCATCTCGGGCCAGAACGTCGGGTGCAGTGACAACTGTCCTGACGACCCCAACCCGACGCAGCTGAACTCGGATCTTGATCTTGAGCTGGCGTTCAACACCAACCCCCAGGAGGGTGACGCCTGTGACGACGACCTCGATCAGGACAAAATCGATGACACGGTCGATCCCAACAGCGGGGACCCCGTCGATAACTGCGCCGAGATCTACAACCCGACGCAGACCGACGCGGACGGGGATGGGCTGGGTAACCTCTGCGACATCTGTCCAGACGCCACGGACGTTGGCCAGGACGACAGCGATGGTGATGGACGAGGTGATGCCTGCGACACCTGTCCTGAGGTCGTATCTCCGCCGATATTTAAGGAGGACACGGCGCTCTGCTCGGGGAATGGAGACTGCGATACCGGTGAGTTCTGCTCCATCACAGGTCGCTGCCAAAAGGACTGTACCTTGTTCATCGACGCCGATGAGGCCGCTACGGTTGCGGAGCACCTGGCGAGCCTGGACAACCTGCCCGACACCAATGATGCGGACTACCCGTGCACCGCAGATCAGTACTGCGCGACGGATGGCACCTGCCGTGTCGAGCACCCGAACGCGGACAGCGACGCGCTCGGTGACGCTTGCGACAACTGTGACGATCACAACAACACCCTCGAGTACTGCCAAGCCAACCCCATGGCCTGCTCGGGTCCCATGGCGAACATCGCCTGCGCGAATGAGGCGGCCTGCGGCGTGGCGGATTGCGTGACCTACGGGTCCGGAGATTTCTGTCGGTTCACGGAGTGCACGATGACGTCGGAGTGCGGTTCCGCGGTCACAGAGGTCCTGGGCACTTGCTCGGACGACGACCAGGTCACGTGCTCCTCGGCTGAGGACTGCGCGGGTGTGGATGCCCTGTGTGAGGGCTATGTGGCGCCGGACGAGTATTGCTCGGCCGAGGGCGTGTGCGTCAGCGATCAGCAGGACACCGACGGTGATGGTGACGGTGACGCATGCGACACCGACTCCGATGATGACGGCATGGACGACGCCTTCGAGGTACGGTTCAACACGTGCCATCACGAGTGCGCGACCGGCGGTCAGTGTTATGACGACGAGGAGTGTGACCCGGACAACTGCGCCAACTGCGATGCCTTCAACCCGCTCAATCGCGGTGAGGAGGCCCTGGATTACGACGGCGACGGCCTGACCAACATCCAGGAGTTTGAGCTCAAGGGGACGTACAGCTCGTGGACCGATCCGACGAACGCCGACACCGACGGTGGTGGTCGAACGGACGGGCAGGAGATCCTCCAGGACGGGACCGATCCAACCAACCCGAACGATGACCTGCAGCCCAACCCGAACACCTGCAAGAAGAGCTGCGGCGGTCACTCCAAGACCGGCGGTTGCTGGTGCGACTACATCTGCTTCCAGCTTGGAGACTGCTGCCAGGACGTCTGCAGCCACTGCAGCGGCAAGTTCCCCAGTAAATGCTACTGATTCACACCCCACATACGCGCGACTCGAGCCCATGGAGGGCTTGGGCGCTCGCCCTGGTGATGGCGATGGTGCTCGTGGCCTGCCTCGATGAGCGGGACACCTACATCGTCGATCACATGCCCGACTGCATGCTCGGCTGCGAAGATCGATGCCTCTCTCAGCACGTCGGCGCGTGCCAGATGGCCTGCGAGGAGAGCTGGTCCTGGTCCCTGGGCCTGACGTTGCCTGTCTGCGGCTTCGAGTGGGAGGAGGTCGATGAGCACTGCAGAGGCTCAGGCGCCGGCTGCCTGGAGGTCTACGGACCGAAGCTCGGTACGAGCGACGCGGCCGATGAGCTGTGCGAGGCGTCTATCGCGACCTGGGAGGCCTGTATGGGCGGCTCCTATGTGCTGGACTGTCGCTGGCAGTGTCAGTCCTCCTGTGACGCGGAGGGGCTCGCGGCTTGTGAGGCCGCCTGCGAGGGCAACTGGAGCTGGATCGATCGCCTGGGAACCGGTCTGTGTCTTTCGGCGCGTAACGCCGTAGATCAGGCCTGCGGCACCGCGCGCGAGTGCTCGGCCGAGGGGCCTATCTTCGCCACCTCGGCGATCACCGAGGCCTGCAGCCAGGCCTTGAGCACCTGGACCACCTGCTATGAGGGTCTGAACTAAATGATGGGGTCGACGAGCCGACAATGGGCCTCATGGGCCATGCTGCCCCTCGGTGCGCTCGCGCTCGTCGTGGCGCCCGTGGCCTCGGCGGCGCCCATCGTCGTGGCCCCGGCGAGCGACGTGGACGCCCTGGTCGAGAGCATTACGGGTCCTGGCATCGAGGTCGTGAGCTCGACCCTCGTGGTCGGACCGGCCGCCACTACCGGGACCTTCGTCGGTGACGGAAGCGACGTCGATCAGGAGGCCGCCCTCCCGTTCGACTCGGGCGTGATCCTGGGAACGGGCCTCGTCGAGGGGATCCTCGGTCCGAACGAGGGCTTCTACAATGGTGATGGGAGCGGCCTGGACATGGACCCGGAGGCGGGCGAGACCTGCGCCGTGGGCGCCATCCCTGAGGGCAAAGAGGGCGTCTGCGATTTCGACGACGGGAGCGGAGAGGGCATCTTCGATGCGACCTGGCTCGAGATCGTCTTTCTGCCCAACCAGAACGAGCTGAACCTCTCCTATGTCTTCGCCTCGGATGAGTACGAGGAGGGCGCCCAGGCCCGCGCGGGCGACGCCCTGCGGATCCTGGTCAACGGGGAGCGCTGCGCGCTGACGCCCTCGGGCTCGGCCGTCGGGAGTCACACGATTCACATCGGGACCCCTGAGCTCTTCGTGGACAACACCACGAGCGCCTACGCGATCGAGGCCAACGGTCTCTCGACCGGCCTTGAGTGCGAGGCGCCTGTGACTCCCGGAGTGGAGAACACACTCAAGATCGGCATCGCCAACATCGGAGACCGCTTTCGGGACTCCTGGGTGATCCTCGAGCGCGCCGGCCTCACGGCGTCTATCCCCATCGTCGATCTCATGAGCGATGAGGATGGGGACGGGATCCCAGACGCCTATGACAACTGCGCGAGCATCGCGAACGTGGACCAGGCCGACCTGGACGGGAACGACGTCGGTGACCTGTGCGAGACCCATATTCTTGGCGTAGGCGGTGGCGCATGCAGCGGCGGTGACGCGGACTCGTCTCCTCTTGGATGGGCGATTATCGCCCTCCTCGGGTGGCTTCTGGCTCGCCGGCGCTCCTCTCGAGCCACGGCGCGCGCGCTGGTCCTCACGGTGCTGGCGGGGACCCTGCTCTGGCCGGGGGCGCCAGACGCCCTGGCCGAGGAGCCTGTTCCCAACCTGGACACCCAGCTCTTCAGGCCCTCACCCTTCGCTCAGGATCTCTTCTCAGCCCCCCGTCGCGCCGAGCAGGGCGCCGATCACTGGAACATCGGCCTGATGTTTCAGAGACAGAGCGGCCTCTTGTCGATTCGCCGACCCACCGAGGGCGGTGGGCTCCTACCCCTCGAAGACTCGACCGAGCTCATGCCGCTCATCGAGGACGACACGGGGATGAACCTGTTGATGTCCTACGCCATCCTCGAGGGCTTCTCGCTGGGCGTGGACCTGCCTTTCATCCTCTCTCGAACGGGAGCCTACTCTGAGGACCTCCCGATCCTCACGGGCTCGAGCCTGGGGGATATGCGTCTCCTCTCACGGATCCAGTTCGGTGGTCGCAGCGGAGATGGCCTCTCCATGGGCATGAACGTGGGCGGCATCACCCCCACCCACAACGGCGCCTTCCGTGGCCGCTCCGGGTTCGGCTTCATCTCGGACCTCTTCCTGGAGCTCCGCCGTCGCCGCTGGGGGATGACGTTTCGCGCGGGCGCCATCTGGGCCACCGAAAAGGAGCGCTTCCTGGACGTGGAGCAGGAGCACCAGGCGCAGGCTGAGATCGGCGCGTGGCACAACACCATCCCGGGCGCTCTTGAGCTCATCGCTGAGCTCCACGGGACGAGCGAGCTCAATGATCGCTTCCTCGAGGGCGCGGTCACGCCCATCGAGCTTCGCGCTGGCGCTCGCTGGCGCTCGCCCTGGGGTCTGATCGTCGGCGCCGGACTGGGCGCCGGGCTGACCCGCGGGGTGGGCGCGCCTGACTACCGCGCGCTCGTGAGCCTGTCCTACGAGTCCTGGTATGTCCTCTCGAGCGCCCAGCTCGACGGGGCAGGTGGCCGTGACCTCTGCCCGACCGAGGAGGAGGACAAGGACGGCTACCGAGATGATGATGGCTGCCCCGATCCGGATGTGGAGCGCATGCTCGACGTGATCGTCGATCGCGCCGTGCCCGCGGGCACCTTTGAGAAGTTTGCCTCCGCCAAGGCGCGGGCGGACGCGCGGCTTCGACGGTCCAAGAGCATCAACGCCCTCTCCGGTCTCGGCGTGCCCCAGGTGATCGTGAGGTCAGAGCGCTCCGACGAGGTGGAATCCGCCGATGACGGGGAGACCAGCCGAATGTTCGGCGCGAAGTCGCGGCGCAAGCGTAAGCTCCGAAAGGCTCCCGCTGGCAACCGCGCGCCCATGATCGGCGCCGTTCAGGTCAGCCCGGAGTCGCCGGTCACCGGCCAGGCGATTCAGTGTACCTACACGGACTTCAGGGACCCGGACGGCGACCCGGATGACTCGCTGGTCGACTGGACCGTCAACGGCAAGGACGCGGGCTTCGGTCCCACCCTGGAGGAGGGCTTCGTCAAGGGCGACAAGGTGCGCTGCACGGTCACGCCCCACGACGGCGCTGTGGGCGGCCCCAAGAAGTACGCGCAGGTCATCGTCCGCAACACGAACCCGACGATTCGCTCGGCCAAGATCACCCCGGAGGTGCCCAAGGGAGGCGACACGCTTCAGTGTGTCTACGATGACTTCTCGGATCCCGACGGCGACCCCGATCGCTCCAGCATCGTCTGGACCGTCAACGGCCTCCGAGCCGGCGGCGGCCGCGTCCTCAAGACCAAGCCCGAGTCGGGCGACCGCATCGCGTGCACGGTCACGCCGCGAGACGGCGAGGGCAGCGGGGATCCGGTCCGCGCGGCCGTGGCCGTGGGCAACCGTCCGCCGAGCATCACCTCGGTCTGGCTCGAGCCCAAGCAGACGAGCGCCGGTAAGCCCATCACCTGCAAGTACGGCGGCTACAGCGATCCGGACTTCCACTCAGACGCCTCGAAGATCACCTGGACCGTGAACGGCCAGCCGGCGGGCACGGGCCCGAAGATCGAGAAGGGATTCGTGGGCGGAGATCGACTCCAGTGCATCGTCACCCCCAACGATGGTGAGGTCGACGGTGAGCCCATGCGGGCGGAGACCGTGATCGACAACACGCCGCCCGTCGTAGATATGGTCGCCATTCGGCCTGGAAAGGCCCGCTTCGGCGATCTGCTCCAGTGCATCTACACCGGCTTCAGTGACCTCGACGGGGACCGAGACGCTTCGAAGGTCCGCTGGGGTGTCAACGGCAAGGTCGTCGGCGAGGGCAAGGTGCTCAACGCCAAGATCCGCGCGGGGGATGTCGTCACCTGCATCGTCGAGCCTCATGACGGCAAGCAGGCCGGCAAGGAGGTCCGCTCCGAGCTGACGGTGGAGAACACGCCGCCGAAGGTCGCGAGCGTCGCTCTTTATCCCGAGCAGGTGAAGGCAGGAGATAAGGTCTCGTGCACCTACGAGGGCTACACCGACGTGGACGGGGACACGGACGCCTCCAGGATTCAATGGAAGGTCAACGGCAACCTGGCGGGCTGGAACCGCGTGCTCACGACCGATCTGAAGCGGGGAGACGTCCTGCGATGTGAGGTGGAGCCCTTCGACGGTAAGACCGCGGGCAAGACCGCGCGCTCTGAGTCCATCCAGGTGTCGAATACGCCTCCGAGTCTCAAGGCCGTGCGGATCGTTCCTCTCAAGCCCCAGCTTCCTAACGACAACCCGGAGCGAAAGCACCTCAAGTGCGTCACGAAGGGCTTTAAGGACGCGGACGGCGACGCGGACGCGGGCTCGAGGATCACCTGGGAAGTGAACAACGAGCCGGCCGGCTCAGGCGCCGCGCTCACCCGCGAGCTCAAGGCCGATGACTGGGTGCGCTGCAAGGTGCGGCCCTATGACGGCTACGACTTCGGAAACGAGATCAACGCTTACGCCCGAGCGGACGCCGCCTGGAAGATGAGCCGCTGAGCCGCTCGAGGTGGCGGCCCGCTTACGGGGTCGCCGGCGGCGCGTCCTCCGGCACCGCTCCGGGGGTACCCGGGGGCGCGAAGGCCTTCTTCACGGAGGCCAGGCGCTGGGCCTGATCCGGGCGCCCCTCAGCGAGCTGCACGTAGCGCGTGAGCACGACGCTCGCCTCGGGAAGTCGGCCCATGACCTTGAGCGCTCGTCCCAACTCAAAAAGCGGGTCGAGGGCGTTGGGCTGGGCCTCGACGAGCTTGCTGAAGATCCCCAGCGCCCGATCGCCCTCCTTCATTTGTAGGGCCAGGCGCCCGAGCTCCAGTCGAACCGCGGGTTGATCCTCGAGCACCAGGCTGCGCTCAAGGACCTGGCTGGCCACTTTCGGCTGTTGATCCGCCGCCAGCGCCAGCCCGAGTCGCCTCAGGATCTCGGCCGATCCCGGGGCCATTTCGTGGGCCTTGGCCAGGTGAGGGATCGCCTCCTTGTCTCGCTTGAGCAGGCTCAGGGCGTTCGCCGCGTTGAGCCGGCTCGCCGCGTTGTCTCGGATGGCGATGGCGCCCTGGAAGCGAGCCAGGCCCGAGTCCACGGCGCCCAGGTCCACCTCGATCGTGCCCAGGTTGTTGAGCGCCATGAGGTTCTTGGGCGCCGCCTTGTGGGCGGCCTCGTGCGCGGCTCGGGCGTCCTCGAGATCTCCCGCGGCCCGCTTGAGCCTCGCCGCGGCCAGGTGCGCATGGACGGCCTGAGGGTTCGCACCGGCGGCCTGCTCGTAGAGCGCCATGGCGCGGCCTGCGTCCTGACGGCGCTCCGCCAGAAGCCCCCGTGCGACCAGCCAGTTCGCGTCGGCGCTGCGATCTCGGGCGGCCTTGCTCATGTCGAGCATGTAGGCCAGGTCGGAGAGCTGCTCGCTGGTGACCGTGTGGGGCTGAGCGGCCACCCGCGCCATTTGCACGTCAAAGACCTCCAGCTTCAGGTCGACCGAGTCGGGGGCGTGGGCCATGGCCTGCTGATAGGTCGACTCGGCGAGATCGTAGCGCTCTTCGGCCAGGGCCGCCGCCGCGCGCGCTCGGTGCAGCTCGACCCACGCTTCGCTTTGCTGGCGCGCCTGCAGCGCGCTCCAACTGTCGAGCGTAATGGGCGCGAGCATCAGAAGGCCCAGGCCAACCAGCACGACGAGGACACCTTGGGGTGGGGACTTGGATTCATCGCTCATAGGGCGGAGCCTGCCCCGCGGGTCGCTCGATCGTCAAGGCGCTCTGGAGGTCCCCGGTCCCTGGCGCTCTCGCCCACTCGCGCTCGCCCGCGGAGTCGTGTACGATTTGGGTATCCATTCGAGGGGTCAGAATATGGAGAATGAGGGGACGGACACAGCGCCTGCGACGCAGCCGAGTCCACGTCTCATCGCGGGCACCGAGTCCAGGCGCAACGCCGACGGGGAGCTCGTCTACATCGGACCGAGCGGCTCCGGGTACATGGGCGTGAGCGCGGCCGAGGAGCCGATCTCCGAGCTCATCGACGGCGAGCACAGCCTCGACCAGCTCGTGGCCAATGGCCTCGATCGGACGCCCCAGGTGCGACCCCTGGACGTCCTGGCGCTCTTGAGGCGTCTGGACCGCTCGGGCCTCTTGACCGGCCTGGGCGCCGATAGGGATCGACTCTTTGGCCCGCCGGAGAAGCCAAGCGCCCTCGTGAGCGGCTTACGAAAGCTCGCGGATATCCGCCTCCAGCTCGGGTTCCTCGCGGCCCCGTTGGCCGTCGGGGGCGCCCTTCCACGCGGGCTCTGGACCCTGTTTCATGTCCTGGGCTTCGGTGCCCTGGTCGCCGCCCTGGCCTTAGCCTCCAGCAAGAGCAGCCTGAGCGGTCTCGTCGATCCCTTCCACGGGAAGTCGGCCTCGGGCAATCCCGTGCTCATGCTCGTGATGCTCTACGCCTTCGCCTCGGCCGTCTTGTCGGTTCGAGGTTTGATGCGCGGTCTCATGATGCGCTCGGTGGGGATGAACGTTCGTCGCGCCGGCCTTCGGATCGTCATGGCCGTCGCGTGTCTCGACGTGGACGATCTCGACCGCAAGGCGGCGGCCCGCTCGGAGCGTCTCCACCTGGCGCTCACGGGCATGTCGACCCTGGCGCTCATCTCTGGCGTCACGGGCCTCCTCTCGCTCCAGGGCGGTCACCCGATCCTGCGCGTCGTCTCCGCCGTGAGCTTCTTGCTCCTGCTCATCGATCTCACACCCTATCTGAACACCGATGGCCGCCATCTCGTGGGCATCCTGGCGCGGGTCCCGCGCATGAGAGATCGCTCGCTCTCCTACCTGCTCAAGCGCGCCCTGGTACCCAGCATGAGCCGCTCCAGTCAGGCCGAGGGTCGCTATGTGCTGGCCGTGAGCGCCTGGCTCCTTCACGCGGTCGTCTCCATGTACGTCCTGGGCGAGGCCGTGATGCCTGGGGCGCTCAAGCTCCTGAGCGGCATCTTCGCCGTGGCCTTTGGCTCCGAAGGCTCGGACGGGCTGATGGTCCTGGGCGTCTTGATCGCGGTGGTGCTCCTGGCGGTGCTCCTCGCCTTCGGCCTGGGCTTCATCGTCCTCCTCGGAGCCTTCCTCAAGCAGATCGCCGGCCGCGCACGCGGCGGACTCCAGATTCAATCTCGCGTCGCCTCCGACGCCCAGCGGGCTTCGTTTGTGGAGGCGGCTCCAGGGATCCCCTTCCTGTCTGTCCTGCCCGCCGATTCGCTCGCCAAGCTCGCCGACTCCCTCAAGCACGAGACCTACACGCCAGGCGATCCCATCATCCGTGAGGGAGACCCCGGCGACCGGTTCTGTTTCATCGAGTCGGGTCGCTGCGTGGTGGAGATCACCGAGGAGAGCGGCATGGTCCACGAGGCCGCCCACCTGGGCACCGGTGACTTCTTCGGAGAGGTCGCCCTGGTTCAGCCGGTCTCACGCACCGCCACCGTACGGGCGAACGACGCCGTGGAGGTCCTCTCCCTGGCCCGGGAGCCCTTCTTGGCCCTGCTCCAGGA
>CALCNF010000042.1 GCA_937897815.1 uncultured Pseudomonadota bacterium
CCCAGACGTATCCCTGAGACTCTTTGCACGGGAAGCTCGGGACCCGGCGCGCTGGACCCTCGGACTCTCCGCACAACCCGGGAATATGCCGACAGATCCCGGAGCCATCGTAGCGCCACCCGTGATAGCCGCACTGCAGCTGACCGGAGGTGACCTCACCGAGAGACAGCGGCACGTTTCGGTGGGCGCAACGGTCAAGCAGCGCGCTCGCCTGGCGCCCGCCGTCCCGAAAGAGGACCAGGGGCTGCCCCAACAGGGTCGCGGCCAGGGGTTTGTCGCCGAGCTCTCGGGACTCCGCGGCCACGTACCAGGCGCGGCGCACCGCGGCCACGGAGCGGTGGTCCTTGGTCTCTTGCGGACGGAGCGTTGGTTCGATCGAAGCCACCGCTCACTTATAGCTCAGTCGGCCCGGTGCCGTCTCCCGGAAGCAGACGAGCCCTATTTGAACTATACTGAGCGCTCGCTGGTTGGGAGGGACGATGCGCGGGTTCTTGTTTTTGCTCCTGGGGATGCTCCTCTTCGCCTGCTCGGAAGAGAGCGATAGCCCCGTCGAGGAGCCGAGCTCACCAGCGGTCGACGCGACGGACACCTCCCCGATGGACGCGCCTCAAGACGTATCGACTGGACCGGCCTCGCGCTGCGTGGACGCGGTCTCCTGGGCGCCCGGGACCCGGATCTTTGAAGAGGCCACCGAGGCGTGGGGGCTCCATGACCTCGGGGTCCAGGGTGTGCTGGTCCACGTCACGGAGCTCGACGGCGACGGCTGGCCTGATCTGATCGTGCATCACGAGGGCGGGAACGACGTCTTTGGGGACGAGCCCTCGAGGGTCACCTGGGTGCTTCGCAATCAAGAGGGCGCAGGGTTCGAGGACCGCACGGAGAGCTCGGGCTTTCGGTTGCGGCGTCTCGATGAGGGCCTGAACAAAGGCCGCGGAGGTCAGATGATCGCCAGCGCCGATGTCGACAACGATGGGGATCTCGACATCTTCACCGGCGGCCGGTTCGAGGAAGTGACGGAGAACAGCGACTCCTCAGAGCTCATGCTCAACGACGGATCGGGGAACTTCTCGTTCGGTCCCACCGACAGCGCGGCGAGGCGAGAGGGCCAACGAGACTTCACCAACAGCCTCACCTTCACCGACTTCGACCGAGACGGGTTCATCGACCTCTGGGTCGTCAACAACGTCCCTATGGCCGAGCTCTGGGCGACCGATGACCAGCAAGACCGGCTCTATCAGGGCATGGGCGACGGGAGGCTGGTCGACGTGACGGTGCCCATGGGGCTTCAGACCCAGCTCGCCTACAACTTCGACATCCTCAACGCGGCCAACGGCCACTCCTGGGGGTGGGCAGCGACCGCCTGTGACCTCAACGACGATGGAAACCCCGAGCTCCTCGCGGCCTCTTATGGTCGAACTCCGAACAACCTCTGGCTCGCAGCAAACCAGCCTGGTGGCGGCCTGAAGTACATCAACTGGTCCATCGAGTCCGGCTACGCCTTCGACGACAATCAGGAGTGGTGGCTCGATCTAAACGCTCGTTGCCACTGCCTGGAGAACCCGGGTGATGACGAATGCGAGAAGACCGAGCCGCCAACCTCGGCGCTGTGCAACAACTGGAAGGCCGCTCTGGGAGGCTATCGTTGGACCCACGCCTACGGGCGAGAGCCCTTCATGACCGGCGGAGTGAGCGCGTCGACCACCTGCGCGGACATCAACAACGACGGACATATGGACCTTCTCACGGGCGAGATCGTCCATCCCGACGTCGGCCCCGCGGCGGACCAGGCGACGCTGCTCGTGAACAACGGTGACGCCAACGTCACCTTCACCCGCAAGGACCAGAACGCGATCGGTCTCGGGCGCCCCTTCCTCGGTGTCGGTAAAGACGAGGGAGTGATGAACAACACGGTCATCGACTTCGATAACGACGGGTGGCCCGACGTCTACTGGTCCAACTCCGCCTACCCGGTCAACGAGGGGCTCCTGTATCGCCAGGACGCGCCCCTTGAGTTCAGCCAGGTGAGCTTCGAGGACGGCTTTCGTCACTTCCACAGCCACGGGGTCCAGGCCGTGGACCTGGATCGCGACGGCGATCTGGACCTGGTCGTGGGCGCCCTGGACGCCTACTGCGGTCCAGAATGGGGCGGTAATCCCTGCTGGGACCCACCGACCGTGCGCGTCTACGAGAACATCATCGGCAACCAGCAGAACTGGATCCAGCTGTCGCTTGAGGGCGGCCCAGGCACCAACCGCGCGGCCATCGGCGCCCGGGTCGAGGTCACCGCCGGTGGCGTGACCCAGACGCAGGAGATCGACGGCGGTCACGGTCGCTACACCACCCAGGCCGACATGACGCTCCACTTCGGGCTGGGCGCCGCCTGCGAGGCAGAGGTGACCATCCGGTGGCCGAACCTCTCGCTCACCGAGCAGACCTTCACCGTGGGCGCGGGCTACCGGTACATCGTCACGGAGAATCAGGATCCAGCCCCCGTCGAGTAACCTCGCCGAGGCGTCCGTCTGGGACCACGAGACCGACGTGCTCGTCGTCGGGTTCGGGGGCGCCGGGGCCTGCGCCGCCGTGGAGGCCCTCGAGCGCGGCGCCCAGGTGCTCGCCGTCGATCGTTTCGCCGGCGGGGGCGCCACACGAATGTCCGGTGGAATCATCTACCTGGGCGGCGGGACCCGTCAGCAGCTTGAGGCTGGTGTCGAGGACTCTCCGGAGGCGATGGAGCGCTACCTCAGGCTTGAGACCCGAGGGGTCATCGGAGACGAGACCCTCACACGATTCTGCCAGGAGAGCGCCACGATGGCCGCCTGGCTCGAGGAGCGAGGTGTGCCCCTGGGCGCGGCTCTGAGCCCCTACAAAACCTCATATCCCATCGCGAAACACACGCTCTACTATTCAGGGAATGAACCTCTGACAACGAGCGCGGCTCACGCCAAGCCCGCCCAACGCGGCCACAGAACTCGAGGCCGCGGGCTCCCTGGTGGAGCGCTCTTCTCCGCCCTGGCCAACGCCGCGCGAGACCGCGGCGTCGAGCTCTGGACCCAGGCCCGGGTCAGCGCGCTCCTGACCTCCTCCCAGGGCGAGGTCATCGGCGCGAGGGTGCATCGGTGCCGAGGGCTTCGAGCCCTGCTCCACCGCGCCCTGGATGGACTCATGTTTCGCGCCCGCTACGGTCTGCTCGCCATGCCCGGGCTCTACGGGCTCTTCGGCCGCGCGGTCCGCTGGATCGAGCGGGGCGCACCCTCGGTCACCGTCCGGGCTCGCGCCGGGGTCATCCTCGCCGCCGGGGGATTCATCCATGACCGAGAGATGGTCGCCTCCTTCGCTCCCGCCTACCTCCCCGGCACGCCTCTGGGCACCCTGGGAGACGACGGCTCTGGCATTCGTATGGGCACCGAAGTGGGAGGCGCCACCGACCGCATGGAGCGCATCACCGCCTGGCGATTCATCAACCCGCCATTGTCCTTCACCTCGGGCGTCCTCGTCGGCCCCTCGGGGGCGCGCGTCTGCAACGAAGAGGTCTATGGCGCGCTCATGGGTCGTCGGATGGTCGAAGACCACGGAGGTGAGGCCTGGCTGATCCTCGACCGAACCCTCTGGCGTCAGGCCCACGGAGAGCTCGGCCCCTCGAAAGCCAACTGGTTTCAGTCCGTCCCGGCCCTGGTGAACCTCTGGTACAACCGCCACCGCGCGGTCGGAGTCGATGCTCTCGCCCGGAAGATGGGCGCACAACCCGAAGCGCTGCGCCGCACTCTGGAGTCCTACAACCAGGGCTGTGAGCGAGGAGAGGACGCCCTCGGGAAGAGCGAAGGAGCCTGTCGCCCGCTCGACCTCGCTGGCCGCCTGTACGCCGTCGACTGCTCCCTGGGAAGCCGGCTCTTCACCTGCGCAACCCTCACGCTCGGCGGACTTCGAGTCGACGAGCGATCGGGAGCCGTGCTCACCGACGAAGGCTCCCCCATTTCAGGCCTGTTCGCCGCAGGACGAACCGCGGTCGGCGTCACCTCGGAGGGCTACGTGAGCGGACTGTCTATCGCCGACGCGGTGTTCTCCGGACGGCGAGCGGCCCAGTCCGCGTTCCGTCGCGAAATGGACGATCAGCAGGTGGGTTGAGTATTGTGGAGGCCTCAAACAAGCCGCAGGTGACGACCGATGCCCACCCCTCTTATCCGCGCTCTTCTGATGCTCCTACTCTTCGCGATGCCGCTGTACGCGTGCGAGTCGAGCAGTTCAGGCGGAGCGGTCGCCGATCCCTGCACGACTCTTCAAGACGATCTCATGAGCTGCGGTCTCTTGAGCTCGGGTCAGTTTCGCTGTCAGGACGACTGCTCGTCGCGATGCGCGGTTGGTTTGGAGTGCGGCGACCTGTCACTGGTGTTCTGCGGCGACCCGGATTCAGCGCCGGACTTCAAGAGTTGCTACGATGATTGCACGACCTTCACGTGCGCCAGCGGTGAGACGATCGAGGCCTCCTGGGAGTGCGACGGGTTTGAGGACTGCGCGGACGGCTCCGACGAGCTCACGTGCCCGGACCAGAGCACCGACTTTCGCTGCGACCAGGCGGTCCCTGGCGGAAACGGTGGCGTGGCCTCCGGGTCGACCTGTAGCCAGGCCAAGCAGAAGCTCAAGGGCTGTGGCTTCCTGGGTACCTACGACACCTGGAATGACTGCAATCCACCGGACACACCGGCCGAGACCTGCTTCATGCAGTGCTCCATGGCCGCGTCGTGCGCGGATCTCGGGATCTTGATCTGTAATACGCCCGACACGCCAAGCGAGTCCTTCGTCTCGTGTGTCAACGAGTGCGAGTCACTCCCTGACGACGATCCGGCGGTCACCGTTGTAGAGGAAGCCTTCACATGCGCGGACGGCGAGGTCGTCGCGTCGGAGTGGGTCTGCGACGGCTTAGAGGACTGCCCAGACGGCTCGGATGAGATCGACTGCGCGACCTTCGTCTGCATCTAGCCGAGAGCGCGCTCGAGGCGCCGCTAGCTGAGCCGCTTGAGGACCGCGTCAGCCAGCCGATCAGCGGCGGCTGGATCGTGCCGGAAGAAGAGCGAGGGCTCGACCAGCTCCAGCTCCGTCATCATGTAGCTCCCGTCCGCGTCCTTGAGGAAGTCGAGACGGGCGTACATCACGTCATGCTGGAAGCGCTCGAGGAACGACTCGAGCTTCGCGAGGAACTCGGGCTCAAAGGTGTAGGGTTCATCGGACGCACCGTGGTCATCCTGAACCCGATAGTCGCCCTCCACGGGGACCTTTCGGACCGCGTGCGAGTAGGCTCCGCCGAGGAAGATGGCGCTCACCTCGCCGAAGGTCTCCACCGTCTCGATGTAGGGCTGAAACATCAGACCCTCATGGCGGATCAGACCGTTGACGTGCTTTCGCGCGGTGATGAAGCCCTCTTCAGTGGCGTCAAAGCGCAGGGTGTGGATCGCGGTCGCCCCGATCTGGGGCTTGATGAAGCCGCGCTCCCAGCCATTGTCCTCCATCACCTGACCCAGATGATAGGAGCCCCCTCGCTCCATCCAAAACGTCGGAATCACGGGCAAGCCCATAGCCTCGACGTCCCGAAGGTAGCTCTTGTGGGTGTTCCACTTGATGACCTCGGCGGGGTTCATGAGCAGGGTCGCCTCTCCGGCTCGCTCAGCCCAGGCGACGAAGCCCTCGCGGTCCTCGCAGTAGTCCCAGGTCGTCCGGATCAACGCTCCATCGAAGCTCGACCAGTCCACCGATGGATCGTTCCAGACCGGGTGAGACAGCGTCACACCTCGGGCCTCGAGCGCCGCGTGAAGCGGTGCGTCGTCCTTCTCCCATCCGGGGAGGTTCGAGCAGGTGACCAGGGCCAGGTGAGGCATGCTCAGGCGCCGCGGTCGCGCTGAATCTTGGAGATCAGCAGATCATCAGCCACGTTGAGTTGGCGGCAGACCTGATGAAAGGCGTCGCCGCTCTCGACGTTGAGCGCCTTCATAAGCTCGGCGAGCTTCACGTCTCCCTCGAGGACCTCAAGGATGATGTCTCGGAGTTCCTCATCTGTCCCGGCGAATTGCATCGTGCGACCTCTCTGTCCACCACGTACGCTGCCCATTGTTCAAGGACCACAAACGCTGTCAAGCCCGGGCCCCCGCTCAAGGCCCTCATCGGGTCGCCGTGCTCGCCCCATCCGACCCCATAAACATATTTTGCACAGGTTTTGCACAAAGTCTTTGGTGCGACCCGCAGCTGTGCTACGTTCCGCTTGGGATAGAGGAGCGAACAATGAAAGAGTTTCTTACTGGGCTGGCGGTCGCGGCCGCAGCCCTGGGCACCGTCATCGTCATGGGCTCATCAGGTAACGCCGACATCTCAGGAGCATGCGTCATGGCGGGACAGCCGGACATCGACTTTCACAAGCTGGTCATGAAGGACATCGACGGTAAGGACCGCAAGCTCTCGGAGTTTGAGGGCAAGGCTGTCCTCGTGGTCAACACCGCCTCCAACTGCGGATTCACCTCCCAGTACGAAGGGCTCCAGAAGCTCGCCGACACGTATGGAAAGCGAGGCTTCACGGTCTTGGGCTTCCCGTCGAACGACTTCGGCGGCCAGGAGCCTGGAACCGAGCAGGAGATCAAGCGGTTCTGCGAGGAGCGCTTCCAGGTCACCTTCCCCATGTTCGCCAAGGTCAAGGTGACCGGCGACACGAAGGATCCGCTCTACATGTTCCTCACCGAGCAGACCTCGGGGGACGTTCGCGGGCCCGTGAGGTGGAACTTTACGAAGTTCCTCGTGAATCCCAAGGGCGAGGTCGTGGACCGGTTTGGATCGATGACGAAGCCCATGGACAGCGACGTCACCAAGGCGATCGAAGCCATCCTGCCCTAGCCCGAGCGCCTCTCACAGAGGGAGTTCGTGACGGGGGTTCTGATTGACACGGGGGGGCGCGGTCCCGTACTTCCCCGGCCATGAAGTACGCGCGCAACACTGTCATGATGGGGCCTGCTCTCTCGAGCAGGCTCCTCGCTCTCTCCCTTTTGTTCACGCTCGCCGCCTGCCAGAGCGGCTCCGAAGAACGGAGCCCCGAGGTGGCCGCTCCCGGCTACATCCAGCTCCACGAGACCTACCTCGCTGCCTCATGCGGCGCGGGGGCCTGCCACGGCGGAGACCAGGGCCTGGTCGGCCTGAGCTTTGACGATCCGGAGATCGCTTACGCGCGGCTCATCGACGGCGCGCCAAAGATGGGCGCCGCGGCGGCGGCCGGGCTCTCCCTGGTGACCCCGGGGGACGCGGAGAGCAGCTACCTCTTTCACAAGCTCACGCGCACCAACGACGACCTCATGGCCGACGACCTGGGCGCCAGGATGCCCTTGAGCCTGTCGGCGGCCAGCGACGAGGTGATCACGGCCATACGCTCCTGGATTGAGGCGGGGGCCCCGTACGACGGCGCGGATATCAGCTTCAGCGAGGTGGGCAACGATCTCGATGAGGACAACCAGTACGTCTCCTGCGAGGCGACCGATGAGCCCGGCATGCAGAGCTGCTTCGAGCCGCCCGATTCCAGCGGTGAGTGGATGAGGATGTACACCCCGCCCCTGACGATCCCGGCCGGATCGGAGCGCCTGTGGTGCAGCTACATCGAGGCCCCCGAAGACGACATCCGGCTGCGCGCCGCAACCGGAAAGCAGATGGAGGGCGGTCATCATATCGCCATCTTCGTCGGCCTCACGGGCATGCCTGACGAGCGCATGATCGACTGCACAGACATCAGCATGGGCTCGCTCCGGTTCGTCACGGGAGCCGGCGGAACCGGGGGCAAGGACCTCCAGATGCCCGAGGGCGTGGCGCTGACGATCAAGAAGGGTGAGACCATCGTGATCCAGTCTCACTACATCAACGCGACGCCCGAGGACCGGGTGGTCATGGACGCCATCGACCTCGAGCTCACGACGGTAGAGGAGAGCCCCGTGAACGCCGATCCGTTCTCGGTGATGGACTCCACGTTCTCCGTACCCGCGGGCGCAGAGAACTACGAGATCGTCACCGAGTGTGGGGTCCCCGAGCCCATCGCGCTCCACATGGCCCTGGGCCACACCCACGACTACGGGAACCTGTTCTCCATGGACGTCGTTCGCGACGGCGTGGCCGAGCAGATCTACTACGCGACCGACGGCCCCAAGCTGCGGGATGACCCCGAGATTCTCTTCTTCGATGAGCCG
>CALCNF010000043.1 GCA_937897815.1 uncultured Pseudomonadota bacterium
CCAGGCCCTGCGCTATGGGGGCCGCGTGGTCACCGAGGATCAGCTCCTGGGCGTCGCCCGAGCGAGCCTCGAGCACGCCCGTGCGTTCGACCCTCGCGGGACGGCCGAGCTCGAGGGTATCGCCCGCGGCGCCAACCTCGACGTCGAGCGCGTCCTGGCGCTCAATGGGCTCACCGATTTCCGGGACGTCCTGTGTTGGTCGGGTGAGCTGGAGGCCTTCGGGGGCTGCACCGCGGCGGTCGTCCACGGCTCGGCCACGAGCGCGGGCCGCGCCCTGGGCGGGCAGACCTGGGATCTGGCCACCGACAACATGCCCCACGTGATCGGGGTCCACAGGCGCCCCGATGACGGACCGGAGACCTGGTCGCTGACCACGACCGGTTGTCTGACGCTGATCGGCATGAACGAGCACGGGGTCTCGGTAGGAACCACCAACGTGCGGACGACCGACGCTCGTCCCGGGGTGATGTACCTCTCGATCCTCCATCGGATGCTGGACTGCGCGGACGCGGAGGAGGCCGCGCAGGTCGTCGAGGGTGCCCATCGGTCCGGCGCGCACTTCTACTGGGTCGTCGACGGCGCGGGTCGCGTGATCACCGTAGAGTGCTCCGCCCGAAGCGCCCACCGCGAGGAGCTCACGAGCGGCTCCTACGTCCACACGAATCACTGCTTGATAGGCGCCAACGTCGAGGAGCAGGGGGTCGATCCTTCGCCCTCTTCGACCTCGCGGCTCGACCGTGGCAACGCGCTCCTGGACGCACAACATGGCGCGCTGAGCCTCCGCAGTATGGAGCTCCTCTTCGCCGATGGGGTCGGAGATCTGAACGGCATCTGCCGGGATGACACCGACGGCATCAGCACCAACGGCGCGGTGATCGTCGAGCCCGAGTCCAGAACCATCCGAGCCTGTCATGGCCTGCCCACCGAGGCGGGCGACACCTGGGTCGACCTGGTGAACCCCGGGTGATTCACCTCACCTTTGACCAGGACTGGGCGCCCGCCTGGGCGACCGAGCGGCTCGCCGCGCGCATCCAGCAGGCTGGACTGCAGGCGACCCTGTTCGTGACCCATGACTGCCCCAGTCTTCAGGTCCTCCGGGCGAGCGGCGCCTTCGAGCTGGGATGGCACCCCAACTTCCTGCCCGGCTCCAGCCACGGGGAGACCGTCGAAGACGCCCTCGACTTCATGGCCGCCATCGTCCCCGGCGCCCAGGGCGCTCGAGCTCACACGCTCATGCGCGGGACGCCGATCCTGGAGGCCTACAAGAGGAGGGGCCTGCGCTACGACGCGGCCGATCTGCACGACGGGGTCGAGGGCCTTGAGGTCTTTCAGAGCTGGACGGGCTTGAGCCGGATCCCCATCTGGTTCGAAGACGACGTTCACCTTCAGCGGGGCCTGTCCTGCACCCTCGGCGCCCTGAACCTCGACTCCCCCGGGCTCAAGGTCTGCACCTTTCATCCGGTGCTCGTAGCGCTGAACTGCGCCAACCTCGACGCGTACGGAGCGCTCAAGGCGGCGCTCTCCTCGAGCGGCGTCGCCCTGACCGAGGCCACGCCCGAGGACTTCGCGCCCTTCGTGAACCAGACCCAGAACGGCGTCGGCGATCTCTTTGACGCGCTGGTCGACTGGCTCGAGGAGCACCCGGGAAGCGCGGGCGCGGGCCTGGCGACGCTGGTTCCCTGAGCGGATGCCGGGCCTTTCGTGACGGCCGATTGGTCCCGTCCTCGTGTCTTGGTAGAATCAGCGGGCAACTCTGAGGGTGGTCAGTATGAGGGTAGGAATCTGCGTCGCGGCGCTCTGCGCCATAGGAGTCCTGGGCTGCGAGGACGGGAGCGTGCTCCCCATCGGGGGCGACGTCCCCGTGAGCGTCCCCGACGGAGGGTCTTCGGAGAGCGACGGGATCTTGAGCGGAGATCTCGGCGTCCCCGAGGTCAGCCCCGTCGACGTGACGCCTGAGGAGGTCACGCCCGATGACTGCCCGCCAGGGAGCGGCTGCTTCGGAGAGCCCTGCGATACGGCGGCCGACTGCCTCTCGGGGGTCTGCACGCTGCACCTGGGCGATCAGGTCTGCTCGAAGACCTGCGATGAGGACTGCCCGGCTGGCTGGCAGTGCTCTCTTGTGACCCTCGGCGGCGCGGACCCCGTGCAGGTCTGCGTCTCCCAGGCCGGGCTCCTTTGCCGACCCTGCGCCACCCATGACGACTGCGCCTCGGATCAGGGCGAGGCTCCGTGCATCTCCTACGGAGAGGACGGATCGTTTTGCGGGGCCTCGTGCGATGAGGACAACCCGTGCCCGGAGGGCTACGCGTGCCAGGAGTCGACCACGGTCGACGGAGGTGAGAGCGTCCAGTGCGTCGCCGAGAGCGGCCAGTGCGCCTGCTCGGAGACCAGCACGAACCTGGCGCTCTCGACCCCGTGCTCGGTGACCAACGAGTGGGGGTCGTGCCAGGGACTGAGGCGCTGCGCGCCCGACGGGCTCGAGGCCTGCGATGCTGCCGAGCCCAGCGAGGAGATCTGCAACGGTATCGACGACGACTGCGACGGAGAGATCGACGAGACCAGCTGCGATGATGGCAACCCGTGCACGGAGGACCTGTGCGCGGGTGAAGCCGGCTGTCAGTACGAGGACCTGGACGGCGTCGCCTGTGAGGATGAGGACGCCTGCACCGAGACCGACACCTGCGCCCAGGGCGTCTGTCTCGGGACGACCGTCACCTGTGACGACGAGAACCCCTGCACCCTCGACGGATGCCTGCCGGAGTCGGGCTGCACCTTCGAGGCGGCGACGCTCCCCTGTGATGACGGGGACCCGTGCACCCTGAGCGACCTCTGCGAGGACGGCGCCTGCACCCCCGGAACGACCATCGACTGCGACGACCAGAACCCCTGCACGGAGGACGCCTGCAACGGCGTCTCAGGCTGCGACCACGTACCGAACGAGCTCCCCTGTGACGATCAGAACGCCTGCACCGTCGGCGATCAGTGCCAGGGCGGCGTGTGCAAGGCGACCGCCAGCCTCGCCTGCGATGACCAAAACCCCTGCACCACCGACAGCTGTGATCTCGAGGGTGGCTGCGCCTACGACTTCAACGCCCTGCCCTGCGACGATGAGGACGCGTGCACCGTCGGCGACCAGTGCCAGGGAGGGACGTGCGCCGCGGGCGAGAGCGTCGACTGTGATGACGAGAACGACTGCACGAGCGACTCGTGTCACTGGGCGCTCGGCTGCCAGCACCTCCCGAACGCCAACGACTGCGATGACCAAAACCCGTGCACGGTCGACGACCACTGCGCCGCTGGCGTGTGCCTGGCCACCGAGCCTCTGGACTGCGCTGATGACAACCCATGCACGAACGACTTCTGCGTGCCCTCGGCCGGCTGCGCGCACGTGCCGAACGCGGCGCCGTGCGACGACGGAGACGTCTGCACCCTGGGCGACACCTGCGCGGGCAACACCTGCCAATCGAGCGGCGCCACCCTGGTCTGCGACGACCAGAACCCCTGCACCGATGACACCTGCGATCCGGAGCTCGGCTGCCTCTTTGTGCCCAACACGTCTCCGTGTGACGACGGCAATGACTGCACCACGGGCGACAGTTGCATCCAGGGTCAGTGCCTGGGAGATGGGCTGCTGACCTGCGATGACCAAAACCCCTGCACTCACGACAGCTGCCTCATCGACGGCGGCTGCCTCCATGAGCCCAAGGACGGCCCCTGCTCCGATGGCGACCCGTGCACGGTCGAAGACCAGTGCGTGGACGCGGCGTGCGTGAGCGGCACCGTGAAGTCCTGCGACGACCAAAACCCCTGCACCGATGACAGCTGCGAGGCCCTGGGCGACTGCGCGCACGTGCCGAATCAGGCCGAGTGCGATGACGGTAATCCCTGCACGCTCGGGGACCACTGCTCGGAGGGCGGCTGCGCCATCGAGGTGATGCTGCTCTGTGACGACGACAACCCGTGCACACTCGACTACTGCGACCCGAACCTGGGCTGTCAGACCGTGCCCACGGTGGGCCCCTGCTCGGACGGGGACCTGTGTACCCTGGGAGACACGTGCGTCGAGGGCGCGTGCGTCGGCTCGGAGGCCCTGAGCTGTGAGGACGACAACCCGTGCACCTTCGTCGGCTGCGAGCCCGAGATCGGCTGCACCTACGAGGACAGCGATCTGCCCTGCGACGACGAAGACGCGTGCACGGTCTTGGACATCTGCTCCCAGGGGGCGTGCGTCGGCCAGGGCGCGCTCGATTGCGACGACGACAACCTGTGCACGGCCGACCTGTGCGACCCGATCGAGGGCTGCGAACATGATCCCATCAACCTGGTCTGCGACGACCAGGACGCCTGCACGGTGGGCGATCAGTGCGAAGACGGGGCGTGCGTCAGCGGACCGGTCGACCCCTGCGACGACCAGAACCCCTGCACGACCGACAGCTGTGACCCCACCGACGGCTGCAAGCACGTAGCGAACACGGAGTCTTGTGACGATGGCGACCCCTGCACCCAGGGCGACGCATGCCAGGAGGGCGTGTGCGTGGCCGGCGTCGAGCCCGACTGCGATGATGGCAACCCCTGCACCGAGGATCTCTGCGACGGCACTGGAGTCTGCGCCCATCCCAACGCGGCCAACGGGATCGCCTGCGGGGACGACGGGACCTGCCAAGATGGCACCTGCGATGAGGGCGGCTGCGATGGGACGACGATGGCGAACTTCGAGTACACCGGCGGCATGCAGACCCTGCAGCTCCCAGAGCTGGCCTGCCTGGGAACGAGCGGCGTCACCATCGAGGTCTGGGGCGCTCAGGGCGGCGGAGATGACTCAGGCACCTGCTCGACCCTCGGGGGGCTCGGCGGTTACGCCAAGGGCACGCTGAGCGTCTCCTCCGGGGACACCCTGTACATCTTCGTAGGCGGCGACGGGATGAGCGGCGGCTACAACGGCGGAGGCGGCAGCGCAGGCTCCTACACCGGCAGCGTGGGCGGCGGCGCCAGTGACGTGCGCCACCTGAACTTTGACCTCGACAGCCGCGCCATCGTCGCCGGAGGCGGAGGCGCGAGCGCGGCCTACAGCCTGGGCTGCGGGGGCTGGAACGGAGCGGCCGGCGGCGACGGTGGTGGACCCACGGGCCAGACCGGGCAGATCTCCGATGGGAACCCTCCCGCCGCGGGCGGCGGAGAGGGCGGCAGCCAGGCCTCTGGCGGCGCCTCAGGCAACGACACCAATCCCATCGCCAACTCCACGCCGGGCACCTTCGGACAAGGGGGACTTGGTGGTCACGGAGTCGACCCTGGCAACCAGGCCTGCGGCGCCGCGGGCGGCGGCGGAGGCGGCTACTATGGCGGCGGCGGAGGCGGCAGCAACAACTGCGGCGGCGGAGGCGGTGGCGGCGGGTCCAACTACACGGGAGGCGTCAGTGAGCTCGCCAACGACCAGGGCGTGCGAACCGGTCACGGACGCGTGGTGATCAGCTACTAGGACTCCATCGGAAGAAGATCGTCCCCCTCAGACGTTCACAACACATAGAGGGCGCGCGCCCACGGGCGGCGCGACCCCGGGAGCACGCCTATCCCCTCATGGATTCACCATCGCCTCTTCGGCCGCTCGCTGGTCGCCACGATCGCCCTCGTGATCGCCTCCCTGGCCTGGACCGAGGACACCACGGCCGTGTGCCACCTCGCTGAACCCGAGGACGCCATCGACTGCTTTTATGAGGACTTTGGCCAGTGCTGTATCGTCCAGGAGTTCCACGACGGAGACGAGTGCTTTGTCGCCTACTGCATGGACTTCAACACCTGCAGCTGGGAGGCCTTGCTCCGCCTGGGCTGCTCGTAGGGCTCTGACGCTCCCCAAGGGTGAGAGACCATCCTATTCGATGGGATCGCCCTGGCCAATGGGTTCGGCGCGAAGAGACGGACGTGCGTGACGGGATACGCTTGGGGATCCGTTGCGAACGTATTCGATACGTCTTGTCAGCGGGCGGGCGGCGGGCGCGGCTGAGGGCGTAGGCTAGGGCTCAGGGGTTGGGGAAGTTGGGGGGTGGAGTGCTCTGGCCGTCACCGTCCCCGCCCCAGCACACCGGTTGACCGTTGCTGTCGAGCGCGCAGGTGAAGCCGGAACCGGCATAAATGGCTCTGTATCCGTATCCATCAGCCGGTGGGCTACTCTGACCAAATTGATCATCCCCCCAGCACACAGCTGCTCCTTGCTCATCGAGAGCGCATGTGTGGCCTTGACCCGCGGCAATGGACACATAGGTTCCCCCGGGCGGACTGCTCTGACCATCACCATTCTCACCCCAGCAGACCGCCTGGCCCTGGTCGTCAAGCGCGCAAGTGTTTTTATAGCCAGCGTCTATGGCCACAAA
>CALCNF010000044.1 GCA_937897815.1 uncultured Pseudomonadota bacterium
CGATGCTGCGAAAGAACGGTGCACAGGTGAACAGCCGTGGGCCGGAGATGGTCCTGCGCCTGGAGCCGGATCCGCCATACGGAGAGAGCTCGGATGCTCGCACGTACTATTGGGTGCTCTGGCTGGGGCTTGACCGTGTCGCAGAGAGCGACGTCGATGAACTGTCCGGCTCTGTGCGCATTCAGGTCGACGGAATGGCCGAGGAAGCCTACAGCCTGACATCGTCGTCGGTGGAACTGTAGCAAGCCTCAAAGCGGTTTCGTTGGCTCAACCGCACACGTTTCGCTATGCTCTCGGCGATGTCCTGGAACACTCCTCATCCGCCCCCCATCGTGGCAGCCCTGCTGCTCGCGCTCGCGTGCGGTTGCGATGGGGAGCCTACGACGATCTATGTGGACCCCGCGGTCGACCTTGGAGATTACACGGGTGGCTTCGTGGTCGAGGGTGACCCGGAAGTGCATCTCGGCTTCTATGTGGAGCAGCTCTTCGCGGACCTGGATGACGGCGACGAGTGTCCCGTCGCCTGGGGCCTGCAGGGTGGCACCTGGACCATGCCGGCCATCAAGACGCGCGGTATTGGCTCTCCAGCTATCGTCCACTGCACCCTTATCACTTCGTCTGGAGAGCTTCTGGGCGACGTGGAAAGCGAGAGCCCCCTCTATCTCACGCCAGAGCTCTTCCTGGAGATCCAGGCGTTCCCTGTTCCTGTCACTCACGAGCCCCCCAATGAGACCGAGCCTATCGATGATCTTTACGGCCAGACGGCGACGCTGTGGTGCAGCGTCACTGGACCGCTCGAAGAGGTTGGCGAGAGCAGCGTCGAGGTGGAGATCGTAGAAGGATGATTCGAACTGGGTTTATCGCCCTCGCGCTGCTCGCCGTTCTCGCGGCGTGTGGTCCGAAGGAAGAGAAGGTGGTCGTCCACCGCTCCAACTGCCTCGTCTGTCACCAGCCGCTTGAGCCGGACGGCACGCCCGCCGGGATCGAGGAGGCGCACCCCTGGTATCCGCTGACCTGCGTCCAATGCCACGGGGGTAACGATCGCCTCTGCGATGGCGAGTTGGGGGAAGACGAGGACGGGAACCCGACCTGTGATGGAGAGTGGGAGTACTCCATGGAGAAGGCTCACGTGAGCCCTGGAGATGGCCCGGTCTACTTGAAGAACCTACCGTCTGTGGAGCTCGACCAGGTGAGCCCGGAGTACATGCGCTTCATCAATCCGGGCGACCTGCGGGTCGTCGATGAGACCTGCGGGGTCTGCCACGCCGAGGCTGTCCGAACGGTGCGCAACTCCACCATGACTCACACCTCGGGCGAGCTCACGGTCGCGCGCTACCGAGGCGGGCTTCAGGATACGCCCCACGGCATCTATGGCGCCGCGGAGCTCTACGATCCCGAGCCGGATCCGGACAACAACTGTGGCGTCGCTGAACTCGCGCTGTTCAACCCTCCGCCCCTGGAGCCCGGCGTGCCGGACGTGGCGCAGGCTCAGGAGCAGTACATGGTGAAGTCGTGCATGCGATGTCACCTCAATGACTTCGGTGAGAATCGCTTCCCGGGAGACTTCCGCTCATCGGGCTGCACGGCCTGCCACATGAACTACGCGAACGATGGGCTGAGCAAGAGCGCCGATCCGTACATCAACAAGTACACGGTGCCGCATCCCATCACCCACCAGATGGTGACCGCGCCGACCGTTGACCAGTGCACCCACTGCCACTACCGCGGCGGCCGTATCGGGATCAGCTACCAGGGGTATCGAGAGTCGGGTGGCCCCGGCCTCAATCCCAAGCGACCGATCGTCCTTGGGCAGGCCCTGCACGGACACGACGCGAATTACTACCTCGTCGAGGAGGAGGCCTCCAGCGGCTTCGATGAGACGCCCCCGGATCTCCACTGGGAGGCGGGGATGCACTGCGTCGACTGCCACACGAAGAAGGATATCCACGGTGATGGCCACCTCTACGCCGACACGCAGTGCGCCGTGAGCACCCGGTGCGAGGACTGTCATGGCACGGTGCGCGAGAAGGCGTCCCTGGATCCCGAGCGTCCGAACATGACGGAGCGGGACGGCGAGTTCTACCTCCTGACCAAGGTCACCAACAAGGAGCTCCGAATCCCCCAGACCATCGACTCCGTGACCAAGGGACACCCGGACTACAACCCGGCTGCGGAGGCGTCGATGGGGGTCCACGACGGCTTCAGTCACACCGATCAGATGGAGTGCTACACCTGTCATGCGGGCTGGCTGCCGTCCTGTTATGGCTGCCATGTCGACCTCGGCCTCACAGAGTCGAAGGCGTACCAGACCACAGGCGAGGTGACCTCCGGCCGGCCAACGGGACGGCGTCGATGGGTCTCCTTGAACGACATGGTCTTGGTCCGTAATTCCGAAGGCAAGATGGCGCCGAGCATGCCCGCGGAGCGCTTCTTCATGACGGTCTACGACCACGTGGTAGGGGACACCAGCGAAGACCCGGAGAAGGTGGCGCTGTACGACACCAAGCCGAGGACGTTCGTGAGACCCGATGGGACCAAGATGGCCGGGTTTGGCCAGCGCGCCTTCAACCCCCACACCACGCGTCGAAAGAGCCAGTTCATGGCCTGCGACCGGTGTCACACCAAGGGTGACCTGGAAGCACCGGAGAACGAGGTGCTCCTGGATATCACCCACGGTTTCGGCTCGAATCGCTATCCCCAGGAGGGCTGCGATGTCAGCAACGAGGATGACTCCTGTGGCGAGAACGACCGGACGACCTACCAGCTCGACGCGATTCAAACGAAGGATGGCACGCCGCTGGTCGTCATCGGACATCCGGACCCTCTTGAGTCACGGCCCCTGAACCTGGACGAGATCGCCGCCATGCGTGCGGTCTCTGTGCCCGATGACGCGCCCTACAGTACGCCGACGGCAGAGGACGCCTTTACGAACCCCGCCTGGCCGCCTTCGCCAAAGCTGTCCCCCTCGACGTCGGCCGAGCCTGTGGACTGCAGCTACGGGCCTGTCGGGCCCTATGCGACCACCTATCTCGACCTGCAGGTCGTCGACGGCGCCTATGACCCCGGCGCCCTGATCAGCGTAGGAGGCTCAGGGCCCAACGATGTCTGGGCTGTGGGCGGTGAGCAGGGCAAGAGCCTGGCGATTCAGCTGAACTCCGGAGGCTGGAAGACCCACGATACAGGCATCAAGGCCATGCTGTGGTGGGTCCACGTCTTCGAAGGCGGCAGCGTGTTTGTCGCCGGTGAGCGTGGCTCCCTTGGGCGCTACCAGGACGGTGAGTGGGAGATCTTTGAGACCGGCTTGCCTGGGACCGTGTTCTTTGGCGTGTGGGGTAGCGCTCCTGACGATGTTTGGGCCGTGGGCGGCCCCGATCAGATGGCGGGAAGCGACGTGGAGAAGGAAGGCGACGTGGTCCTTCACTTCGATGGCACTTCCTGGGAGCGGGTCTACATTCCTGCTCTGGAAGGGAAGGGCGAGTCCGCGGCGCGCTACCTCTACAAGGCCTGGGGCACCGCATCGGATAACGTGGTTATCGTGGGCAACGGCACGGACCCGCTCCATTGGGACGGCGTCTCCTGGACAGCCCAGCCGAGCCCGCTCGAGCGGAGCCGCTGGCCCGGCCAGCGGGCCACCGGCCACCCGCCGGACCCGGCCGGCCACCCGCCGGACCGGCCC
>CALCNF010000045.1 GCA_937897815.1 uncultured Pseudomonadota bacterium
CGGCGGCGGGCGTCTGCTTCTTCGCGGCGGCGGGCGTCTGCTTCTTCGCCCCCGCCTGGGCGCGCTGCTTCTTCGGCTTCTCTGCGGAGACCTGTGAATCTCTTCCCTTGGCGCCACGACCCTTCTCGGAGGTCCGCTCAGAGGGCGAGCTTCCAGCCGCCTTGCCAGCCGCCCCACGCGTCTTGGCCTTCGTCGAAGCAGCAGAGCGCCGGCGACCCCTCTTGGCTCCAGGAGCCTCGTGAACGATGGGAACCTCGCGCTCCCAGTGGTCATTGAGATGAACGGCCAGGTCGGCGTAATCCTTATCGTTCGCCAAGACGATGATCTCTGCCTCAGGAAAGCGAAACGCGTACTCGCCGATCTTGGCCGTCACGAGCTTATCGACGAACTCCTTTCGGGTGATTCGACCGATGATCACGTCTACGCGATCGGGATTGGCCTCGATGGTCTTCAGGGTCTCTGGGGTCACGGTGTTCGTTCGATTCGCCGCGAGGACCACCATGACGACGTGCTTCTTCCGAAGGAGCGCCGCCACATCTGTCTTGGGGATGTTCTCGAAATCGACGATATAGATAATCTGGCGCTCGGACGTGCCTCTCGACGCCAACCTGGACGCGACCTCTGTGAGCTTCTTCGCCAACCGCTACCTCTACTCTTCGTCTTGGGAAACGCACCCAAGCGCTGCCACTGTAGACGATCTCACACCAGGAGAGGAGCCCTCGGGGAGAGGTCTATGCGAGAAGATCGAGCACGGGGGAGTCCACGCGGTCTCCGTCGCTCAGATCGTGAGCCGCATAGACGAGCGAGGCGAGCGAGGCGTCAGGCTGACTGCCGCCTCGAGGCCCATCACCCAACCCAACCGCTCCCTCTTGAACGGTCAGGTGCAGCGTGGGGACCCCCGCATAGGTCGCGGCGGGCTGCGCTCCCGAGATCAGGGGCCGCTGGAGTCGCTGAACCGTGGCCAAATCCTGCCGCTGTTCCTCGGAGAGACCCTCAAACTCTGGGTCGAGCTCGGCGGCTGGACTCAGCTGCTTGGTCAGGGTCTGAACCCGGGCGATGGATGTGGCAGAGAGGACGCTCATGCGTTGACCATACTGCTTGGGTGCCTCCGTGTCTCCCTCGGGGCCCTGGCAGGCAGATGAGCGCGCCGGTCGCGCGCCATGGAAATCAGCGCGCAGGCGCCAGAGCGGTTCATGCCGATCCGTAGTGACCAGCGAGTCCCCTGGAGCACGGCCGTGGGGCGATCTCTAGAGGTCGCATACCCCCCCTTCATCGATCAACCCATCGCAATCATTGTCATCTTGGTCACAGACCTCGAGCTCCGTGTCCGCCGGAAGGTCAACGCAGAGACTCCACAGTCCGTACAGACTCGAAGACTCCGAGCTGAGATACACGGAACATCAGAGGCCCACGGCCGGGCTTGCCCCACCCACCGCTGATGCACGAGGAGCCGAACCGCCTCGGAGGCCCCCACGAGCCGACTGCGTTCATGCCCTGAGGCGGTCAGTCCGTCGCCCACGCTCGCAGGGAGCGACCGTCTAATCCTGAACCTCGAACGCGATGACGCTCACAGACTTCAAGACGGGCTTGAAGTTCGAGTCTTCGGTTCCCATGGTCACCTTCACCTCCAGGTGGTTCCCGTAGGCGTCGATGTCGAGGGGGAAGCTGGCGGGCGGATAGGGACCGAAGGGGCCCTCCCAGTCCGCCTGCTGAAGGCCCGCTTGGGTCGCCGCGATGCGGTAGGAGATCTTGAGCCAGCTCAGCCCGTTGCCCGGCAGATCCGCCTCCACCAGGATCTTGTCCCAGTGGGTATCGGAGCCCACCCAACCATCGAAGATCTCCGTGTAGAAGCCCTGACTGGTCGTGATGGTCTTCAGGGCGTAGCCGGTCATGTCGCTGTAGGTGTAGGGAGACAGTCCCACCGGCCATGTCCCCAGAAGATCACCCGTCGCCGTGTCCACCTTGGTGGCTGACGAGGTGCACTGGTTGATCGACCAGAGGAAGCCCAGAGAGTCAATCGCCACACCCACCGGACCACGATCTGCGCCCAGGTCGATGTTCGGCAGCGTGTTCAGGCTCTGCGCGTCGATCACACCAATGTAGCGATGCTGGCTGTTGGCCGAGCAGGCTCCCCAGGTGTGGTGAGCCACGTAGACCTTGGCGCCGAGAAGCTCTCCATTCGGACCGTCCTCACGCCGCACCGCCACGCCTCGCGTGTAGCCAGGAGCCAGGTAGTTGTAGGTCGTGAAGGTCTCGCTGTCCGAGTCAAAGCGAACCACGCCGCCCGCCTCGCCGCCGGCCATCCACACGTGACCGTAGGGGTCGAGCGCGATGCCATAGGAGGCGTTCTTCGGGCTCTGCCAGGCGCCGATCTCTCCCACATCCGGATCTACCTTGATCAGGCGCCCCTGTGGCGCGCGCGAGGCGACCCAGATGTATCGAAGCGAGTCGATGGCGAGGCCATAGGGGCGGCCCGACAGCGGCATGTTGGCCACGACGGTGCCCGTGTCCGGGGAGAGTCGAACGAGCTGTTGGTTGTGCCACAGACCCGCCCAGACGTGGTTCTCCTTGTCGACCCCGGCGGCGCGCGCCACGGTCTCACTGGGAGAGGGCTTGACGTTCCACAGGACGCACTCGTCATTGGCGACCATCTCGTTGTTGCTGATGACGCAGTCACCGTTGAGATCCGTCGAGGTGTTGATCAGTCCGTCGCCGTTCAGGTCCTGACAGTCCACATCAAACACGCTGATCTTGGCGATCCGTCCGTCTGCGCGGCAGGCGACGATCCCGTTGCCGTCCAGATCCACAGCGGTTCGACTCGGGTTGCCGCAGATGCTGTAGCGCGCCTCCTCACATCCCGTGTCGGTGTTCAACTTCGAGAGCGTGTTCTCACCGGAGTTCGCCACCCACACGAAGGGCAGAGAGAAGGAGTTCGACACGAGGGTCACCCCGCCGTCCTCCGTGGTGTCGACGCCATCGGAGTTACCCGCGTTGGGATCGAGGGGCTCCTCGGAGTCCTCACCGGTCTCCAGTACGCAGCTGGGGTTGCAGTCTCCACAAGGGCTCGAGACGCCCTCGTCGATCTCAAGATCGCAGTCATCGTCATCGAAGTTGCAGGACTCGTCAGCGTCCGGGAACTGCGCGGGGTTGGCGTCCTGACAGTCGCCCCCCTGGGTGCCCTGATACAGAGAGACAGGGTCGGGTCCGCACAGGCACTTCGTGGGGAAGAGATCCGTGCCGTATCCGTCGTCATCGGCGTCGCGCCAGAAATCGGTGCACCCCTGCGCGTCCTCCTCGTCGGCCAGGCCGTTGCAGTTGTCATCGATCGCGTTGCAGCTCTCCACCTGATCGGGGTGGATGGCCGCGTCCAGAGGCTTGCAGTCGAGGGGATCGGGCGTTCCATCACCGTCGTCGTCCGGATCCATACAGTCGGCCAACCCGTCTCCATCGGTGTCGGTGTTGTCCGCGCCCTCGTCGATCTCCAGATCGCAGTTGTCGTCGACGCCGTTGCACAGCTCCGGAGCGCCCAGATAGACGCTGGGATCGAAGTCATCGCAGTCATCGGCGTTGGTGGCCGTGTAGTTGAGCACCTCATCAGGACCGCAGAGGCACTTCGAGCCCGGGCCCGAGGCGCCCTGTTTGTCGTCGTCCATGTCGATCCAGAAGATGGAGCAGCCGAGGCCTCCCTCCTCATCGACCTTCCCGTCGCAGTCATCATCGACGTCGTTGCACACCTCGGTAGCGTCCGGGTTCTTCGTCGCGTCGAGGGGCTGACAGTCCTCGATGTCCGGGTAGCCGTCATTGTCGTCATCGGGATCGGAGCAATCGGGAAGACCGTCGCCGTCCGTGTCACCGTCCGTGCCTTCATCGACCAGGAGATCGCAGTCGTCATCGACCCCGTTGCAGACCTCGATGGCCACCGGGTTGATCAGCGCCGAGAGATCATTGCAATCGTCACCGAGCACCGCCGTGTAGTAGGCCTGAGGCTCGGGGCCGCAGAGGCACGCGGGCGGCTGTGTTCCGTCACCGTGGGAGTCCTCATCGACGTCGAGGTAGTAGTCGGTGCATCCCTGGGCGCCGGCCTCATCGACGAGGAGATCACAGTCGTTGTCGATCCCATCGCCGCACTTCTCGGGCGCGTAGGGGTTGATCGAGGGGTCCAGCGGGGCGCAGTCATCCTCATCGGAGAAGCCGTCGCCATCGTCATCGTCATCGGTGCAGTCCAGGATGTTGTCGCCGTCCGTATCCGGGAAGCCTTCATCGACGTTGCCATCGCAGTCGTCATCGATCTCGTTGCAGAGCTCCTCCTCGGGCTCGACGCCGCTGCAAACCGACTCTCCCTCCTGGCAGATGGTCTGCCCCGGGCAACCGCCATACTTGTTGATGACCAGGCACTCTTCGCCGGCCAGCCCCTCGTCGGTCGATCCGTCGCAGTTGTCGTCGATGTCGTTGCAGAGCTCCACCTTGGCCTCGGGCGCATCACAGGTGCTCAGGCCGTCTGGACCACAGGTGCGGCTGCCGGTGCAGGCCCCAAAGTCGTTGGGGTTCTGGCAGGCGGTCTTCGCTCCAAGGTTCTTGGCGAGCACGTTGCACTCGCATTTCCAGTCCTCGGGAACGCACTGTCCGCCGCCCTCATCGGATGGCTGGCACAGGTAGCCGTGAGGACAGCCAGAGTCCGCGGCGCCGACCGAGCAGTCGATCCCACAGAACGATCCCGCCGGACCAAAGGAGACGCAGCGGTTCGCGCCCGCGGCGCCACCCTGGTTGCAGTCCCCGTCCTCCATGCACGGGTGGCACAAGAGAGCCGTGTCGCTCACGCAGATGTAAACGGGGTCACCGCCTCCCGTGGAGACCTTCTCGCAGGACCAGTCCTCGGGGCAGTCGTCCGTGCACGTCTCGGTGCACACGTTGCCTCCGGGGCTCGGCACACAGTAGCCGCTGTCGCAGTCCTCGCCGCTGTCGCAAGGCCGTCCAAAGTCGCTCAGTGGAGCGCCGTCCGGCAGGAAAGCGCCGACCTGACCATCACCGGGATCGGGGAACGAGACGTCCGCGCCCGTGCTGGACTGCGCGTCACCCCCCGTGTTCAAGAGACCGTCGAGCTGGCCCTGAGCGTCCGCGGACGAGATGCCGCCAGAGGGACCATCGATGGTCTCCGCCGAGCACGCCGCGATCAGAGACGCGGCGAGGAGGACAGAGAGGGCCGAGAGGCGGGGACAATAGCTGAGCATGATAGGCCTCACTGTTCGTAGGCGATCACGTTGATCGCTTCGAGCAAGGGGGTGTCACCCGAGATGGCGCTTGAGAGCGTCACCTCGATCTCCAGGAACTTGGCTACGACGCCTAGATCCAGGGGGAAGCTGTCCGGAGGATACGGGCCATGGACCGCGGACCATGGGGCCGACAAGACCCCCTCGATCGTGTCACCGTGTCGGGTTCGGATCGTGACCCAGGCGCCTGAGCCCGTGTAGCTCACCTGGAGCATCAAGAAGTCCCAGAGGGTCTCTCCGTCGGGCCAACCCTCCAACAGGTGACGGTGGAAACCGGAGCCGGGCGTGGTGCCCAGCACCAGGACGCCCTGGGCGTCGGCGTTGACACCCTGGCTGGAGGCCAGGCCTTCGTCGAAGTCCTCAACGCCCTCAGGGCCGATCTCCATCACGCACAAGCTGTAGCAGTCTCCGCAGGGCGACGAGACTCCCTCATCGTTGGTGTCATCGCAGTCGTCATCCTGGTAATTGCAGACCTCGTCGGCCCCTGGATACTTGGCCTTCGAGAGGTCGTCGCAGTCGTTCCCCTGGGTCGCCGTGTAGGCCAGGGCCTCATCGGGGGCGCACAGACACAGGGTCGGGTGCTGCTTGGAGCCGTAGCCGTCGTCGTCGACGTCACGCCAGTACACGGTGCAACCGACCGCGTTCGCCTCGTCGATCTGTCCATCGCAGTTGTCGTCGACACCGTTGCAGGTCTCGAACTGGCCATCGAAGACCTCTTTGTTCAGCGGCTCGCAGTCCTCGTCATCGGGGACCCCGTCGTTGTCGTCATCCTCGTCCACGCAGTCGGCGACGCCGTCGCCATCGCTGTCGTCATAGGCCTCATCGGTCCAGTTGTCGCAGTCGTCGTTCTTGCCGTTGCAGACCTCGGTCGCGCCCGCATAGATGGACACGTCGAGATCGTCACAGTCGCCCCCGAGCAGGGCCGTGTAGGACGTCGCGTAGTCGGGCTCGCACAGGCACCGGGGTGGGTCGGCGTTGCTCCCCTGACCGTCTCCGTCGACGTCCCTCATGTAGTACTTGCAGCCGAAGCTTCCCTCCTCGTTGATCTGGCCATCGCAGTCGTTGTCGAGGTCATTGCAGTACTCGTCGGCTCCCGGGTAGATGCTCGCGTCGATGGGCGCGCAGTCCACGCCATCGAGGAACCCATCCCCGTCGTCGTCCAGATCGAGACAGTCAGCGATGCCGTCCTGATCGAGGTCGAAGTCCTCGTCGTCGATGGTTCCATCGCAGTTGTCATCCATGCCGTTGCACGGATCGCCGGCCTCAGGATGGGTCGTGGCGAGGAGGTCGTTGCAGTCACCGGGGACCGTGGCCGTGTAGTAGGTCACGGGGTTCGGAGCGCACAGGCACTCCGGGGGCGCCTGGATCGAGCCAAAGCCGTCCGAATCCAGATCCAGGTAGTAATCGCTGCACCCCTGAGCGCCCACGTCGTCGAGGACCCCGTTGCAATCATCGTCGACCAGATTGCAGGCCTCGGGAGCCCCCGGGTAGATAGCGCCGTCGAGGGGCTTGCAGTCCTCCTCGTTGGAGATGGTGTCGCCGTCGATGTCCAAATCCACGCAGTCGGCGATCTCATCGAGGTCCAGATCTCCAAAGGACTCGTCCAGTCCCCCGTCGCAGTCGTTGTCCTGGCCGTCGCAGATCTCCTCGACCGGCTCCGGACCCTCGCACACCAGCTCGCCGTCGACGCAGCGGTCGGTGCCCGAGCACTTCCCAATCTCCGAGGCGTTCTCGCAGTAATTTCCATCGGTGAACTCGTCGACCGCGCCGTCGCAGTCGTTGTCGACCCCATCGCAGGTCTCCACCTTGGGCGTGGTGGCGTCGCAGACCATGGGGCCCTCGGCCTCACAGCGGCCCCAACCAACGCAAGCTCCCTCTCCGGCCGAGACCGAGCAGGGGGTCTTATTGTCCACCTGGGGTCCGAGCTTGGAGCACAAACAGGCGCCCTCTTCCGGGACACACTGAGAGACGGCCTCACCGCCCTCTATCTCCTGCGGCTCGCAGACATAGCCCGGGCTGCAGGGGTTCGAATCGCTGCAAAAGACACCGCAGAACGAGCCCTCAGGACCTCGGTTGATGCACAGGTTCGTGCCGCCGCTCACCACCTGGTTGCAGTCCTTGTTGTCCTCGCAGGGGAGGCAGATGAACGCGCCAGGCTGGAGACACACCAAGGCTGTCCCGCCGAAGGGAGCCGCGACGCTCTCGCACGACCAGCCGTCGGGGCAGTCCTCCTCACAGGCCTTCGAGCAGACCATGCCGTCTGTGCTGGGCATGCACCAACCGCTGAAGCACTCCTCGGGGCCGTCGCATGGATAGCCCACCTCACCAGGACCCGCCGGACCCGACGGACCCAGGAAGTCCGCGCTCGGGATCAAGGCGTCCGCTCCCGCGATGTTCCACGCCTCGCTGTCCTCACCCAGGATGCCGGTCTCATCCGCAATGCATGAGCTCAGCATCCACGCGCACGCGAAAGCGCAGCCCAATGACATGATCGTGCGGTTCATGACCACGTTGCCCCCTCTGCCAATATCACCATGGCGACCCTGTGCCACCGGCGAGTGTAGCAGGTGTGGGCGCCCGCGATCAAAGGCGAGCGCGCACCGCGTGCCCTCGCGCGCGCGGTTTTCCTGATCCAAAGGGTGACAATTCGACGCTAATTCAGGTAATACCCCGCCTCCTGGAACGAGAACGAGAACACCCGTATCGTGGCCCGGAAGTTCAAGTGACGACGTCGTCTTCGTTGACATGTCCCACCCAGACGCACACCATCCACATAAATAGGACCTCGATGGTCCTACTTGTCGGACTCGTTTTGAGGACGCGCTCATGAGCACCAACACCGAGACGATCGAAGAGCTGGCCTCCCGGTCTTATGAAGCCGGATTTGTGACGGATATTGAGTCCGACACGGTCCCGCCGGGCCTGTCCGAGGACATCATCCGCTTCATCTCGGCGAAGAAGGATGAACCGGAATGGATGCTGGACTGGCGTCTGAAGGCGTTCCGGCGCTGGCAGACCATGGCGAGCCCGGACTGGGCCA
>CALCNF010000046.1 GCA_937897815.1 uncultured Pseudomonadota bacterium
CCGCGACGCCCGCTGAGGAGGTCTGCGACGGTCTCGATAATGATTGTGATGGTGATGTGGATGAGGTCCTGTGTGATGACGGTAATCCCTGCACCGCTGACAGCTGTGCGGGGACCGAAGGGTGCCTCCACGAACCGCTGACCGGAGGTGAATGCCTCGATGGCGATCCATGTACGTCGGCCGACCACTGTGAGGACGGTGTGTGCGTAGGCTCGCCGGTGCTCTGCGATGACGAGAACCCGTGCACCAACGATGGGTGTGATGGCTTGGGTGGCTGCGCGTTCGAACCCAATCTTGAGCCGTGTGACGATGGCGACCCGTGCACGCTCGCGGACACCTGCACCGAGCTTGGGACTTGCGCTGGGCTGGCGTTGGGATGCGAGTGTTTTGCGGACGCCGATTGCGGCGAATACGAGGATGATGACCTCTGCAATGGACAGCTCTTCTGCGATACGAGCGCCCTCCCCTATCGCTGCGAGACAGATCCCGCGACCGTAGTGGTCTGTGAGGACCCCGCGCCGGGGGGCGACGCTGTGTGCCAGGAGGCCGTCTGTGATCCCAGCACAGGTGTCTGTGAGGTGGTGCCAGACCACGAGGGACTCGCCTGTGAAGATGGCGAGACGTGCACCATCGGCGATGTCTGTCAGAGCGGAGCCTGTGTGTCAGGCCCCTGGAAGAACTGCCTGGATGGTGAGCCCTGTACGGACGACGCCTGCGAGCCAGGTCTGGGTTGCGTCAACAGCCCCAACACCCTGCCTTGCCAAGATGGCGATCCCTGCACGGTAGGTGACGTCTGTCTCGATGGGGGCTGCACGGCCGGTTCAGGGAGCTTTGACTGCGACGACAACAACCCGTGCACAGAGGACTCCTGTGATCCGGCCGGCGGGTGCGTGCACGCTCCCGTCGGGGGCGACTGTGACGACGGCAACGCCTGCACGGCCGGTGAGGTCTGCGTCGCCGGAGCTTGTCAGTGGTCGAGCGTCCTGGTGTGCAACGACGGGAACCCTTGCACGGACGACGCGTGTCACCCCGCCGACGGATGTGTCTTCACCCCCTCCAGCGCGCCCTGCGATGACCTGAACGCTTGCACGGTGGGTGACGTATGTGAGGACGGAATCTGCACGCCTGGGCCGGACACGCTTCCGTGTGCCGACGAGAACCCCTGCACGGACGACGTTTGTGACGCTGTCGCTGGTTGCTCCTACGCGCTCAACAGCGCTCCGTGTGACGACGGCGACGCGTGCACCGTCGGTGATGGCTGCGCCGACGGCGCATGCCAGGCGGGCCCCCCTCTGGAGTGCTTGGCCGACGGGCCCTGTGTGTCGGCCACCTGCGATTCGCTCACAGGCTGCGCCCTCGAGAACACTGATGCGGCCTGTGACGACGGAGACGCTTGCACGTCGGACGACACCTGCGCGAACGGCGGGTGCCAGGGTGCGCCGGTCTCCTGCGATGACTCGGTGGGCTGCAGTCTGGACAGCTGTGATCCCGCGGTCGGCTGCGTAAACGAGCCCTTGGATGCTCTGTGCGAGACCACGTCCACCTGCTCTGAGTCCGTGTGTGAGCTGGGCGTAGGCTGCGTTGACCAGGCCGTGCCCAACTGCTGCGGTAATGGGATCGTGGAGGGTGACGAGACGTGTGATGACGGCAACCAGAACGATGATGATGGCTGTTCGTCTACATGCAGCTCTGAGTTCTGCTACGACGACTGGCAAGTGGGCATGTCGTGTAACGGAACCGACTATGGAAACGGGTGCTCTCCCGAGCTCACCGGCTATCATTATCGAGGCCATTTCTCCGGTTGGGAGTGCTGGTGGCACACGCGAAACCAGTCTTGGAACACGAGCTCCGATACGAATCACTACAACCTGGCGACAGCCTTTGGCCTGACTGCGGACCAAGGCTGGTGCTCCTGGTGCCACCTCTGGGAGGACACCCCCGCCGGCATGACCCAGGGTGGATGCGGCTATCTGGGGAGCGGCAACGCCGGCGCCTGGGGCTGGTGTGCTGAGGGCACCTATTGGAATGGAGGCTGGATCTGCTTCCCGTCGGAGGGGCTCGCCGGGTGTGCTGGGGCGACCAACTGGCCGTGATCGCACGCGATCGCGCTCTCTGACCTGAGCGGCTCTATCCGCTTCGTCTGAGGCGGCGAAATAGCTCGACGTAACGGGCTGATTTCATTCGCGACTTACGCTTCCGTAAGTTACGGTACCGTTCGGTACTGTTGACGTCCTGATTGGTTCCGGCAGGGTGTCGGCCAAATCCAGCTCAGGAGGGGGCGCTGTGGACAACTCAAGGCCAGGTGAGCGACTGCTGTGGGGAAACGTCGCGTTCCTCGTGGGCGTGCCTATCGCTCTGATGGTGATCCTGCCGCTGTACATCATCGAGAATGGACTCTCGGCGGCCAACGTCATCGCCTTTGTAGGCCTCTGGTGGCTCACCGGGCTCTCCATCACGGCTGGGTACCACCGCCTGTTTTCACACCGGGCCTACAAGGGACGCTGGCCCACGCGGCTCTTCTTCGCCGTCTTTGGTGCCGCCGCCTGTCAGAACAGCGCGATTACGTGGTGCGCTGCGCATCGGTACCATCATCGGGACGTCGACACCGACGGAGATCCCTATAACGCGAAGCGGGGCTTCGCGTGGTCTCACATCGGGTGGATCCTGGTGCAGGGGCCTCGGCATGATCAGCTCGATAACGTGCCTGACCTCTGGGACGACCCCATCTGCCGTTGGCAGCATCAGCACTATTGGAAGATCGTGCTGGCTGTGAACCTGGGTATCCCCTTGCTCATCGGCGCCCTTGTGGGCGATCCCGTCGGGCTCGTCCTTTTCGCAGGGATCGCGCGCATCGTGGTCGTTCAGCACACGACCTTTTGCATCAACTCTCTGGCTCATATGTTCGGGAGCCAGCCATGGTCGGACGCGAACACCGCTAGGGACTCCTGGTGGTTGTCCTTCCTGACCTTCGGAGAGGGGTACCACAACTACCATCACGCCTTTCAGCGGGACTACCGAAACGGCCCTATCTGGTACAACTTCGATCCCACCAAGTGGGTGATCTGGCTCCTCTCCTGTGTAGGGTTGGCGAAGGAGCTGACTCGCACGCCCCATGACGTGGTGATCAGGCGGGCCTACGAGGAGGAGGTCGCTCGGATCAGCGCGTGGCGCTCCGGTATGTCTGAGCGGATGGAGCAGCTCGCGGAGATCGCGCCCATGAACCCGGACTATCGACGCCTCAAAGAAAAGATCGAAAGTCACAGCCTCATCTTCAACAAAGCGATCATCATCACCGGCGCTATCCTCCTGGCGGTCTTCATCTTC
>CALCNF010000047.1 GCA_937897815.1 uncultured Pseudomonadota bacterium
AGCGCCACGCCTTGTATCGAGGTCTGAGCGAGGCGACGAGCGAGGTGGTCGTGACCCTCGACTCCGACTCCAGGATCGAGCCCGACGCCCTTCGGCACCTGGTCGCTCCCTTCATGAACCAAGATGTTGGGGCCGTGGCCGGCCGCATTCTCGTGGACAACCGAGAGGCCAACCTCCTGACCCGAATGTTGGCCGCGCGCTTCATCCTGGGCTTCGATCTGGTCCGCGCCTATCAGAGCGAGCTGGAGACCGTCTGGTGCTGCCCTGGAGCCCTTCAGGCCTATCGCCTGGAGATCATCGAACCGCATCTTCAGAGCTGGCGGGACCAACGATTCCTCGGAGCTGCGTGCACGAACGGAGATGACCACGCGCTGACCAACCAGGTCCTATCTCTGGGTCACTTCGTTCGGTATCAGTCCACGGCGGTCGCGCACACTCGAGTACCGACCACCTACCGCCCGCTCGTCCGGATGCTCACGCGCTGGGGCCGGTCGGCGACCCGTGAGGGGCTGCGCGCCCTGGCCTTCACTCCACGCAGAGCCCGTCGCCTCGGATCACTCAAGGGCGCGCTCATGGCGCTGGACGCCCTGTGCCACCCCCTCGTGATCCTGCTTAAGCTCCTGGCGCTCCCCGTGACCGTCATCGCGCTGGCCTTGCAACCGAGCTGGTTGCTCTCAGGAGCCGCCTTCACCCTGGGAGCCGGCGCCCTGTACGCCCTGATCTATCTGCGCTCCGATCCAAGCCCCAGAGCCCTTTACGCGCTGGCCTGGGCGGCCTACGCGACCCTCGCCCTCCCCTGGGTGCAGCCCTGGGCGACGCTGACGGTCCGCAGCAATCGATGGCTCACCCGGGCCAAGCACACAAAGAGTTGGTTGACACCCTACGCCGAGTCCCATACAACCCGTTCTCCCCTGTTGCGGGGTGGAGCAGCCAGGTAGCTCGTCGGGCTCATAACCCGAAGGTCGTCGGTTCAAATCCGGCCCCCGCGACCAACGAAGAGGCGAGGTCTTTCACAGACCTCGCCTTTTTCGTTCTGGAGCGCCCGAGATGGCCGCGCGGCCCAAACCGTAAGAGGTGCCCGAAGACTGTGGTAACTCTGTGGGCATGCTCTCCTCTGGCGCCAAGAAGAAGCTCCGGATCGCTGGTGTCATCGTCGCAGCGCTCGTAGGTCTTCGTCTTCTGTTCGGGATCTTCTTTGAGACCGGACACACCCACTACTGGTTGCACGAAGACGAGCTCCAGCAGCTCCTTGGGCAAGCCAAAGAGGTGCCGATCGAGCCTCGCTTTGGCTACGACATGAGCGTCTTGGAGGGCCGGCTGCAGGTGGCCGAAGGGGGAGAGATCACGGTTCGAGGTTCGGCGTCCGGACACCTGGTGCTCCGCGTGCCCATGGCGGGAGGGCTCCACCAACAAGGCTATGTCTATGTGGAAGACCCCGACGTCCAACACGAGCAAGACCCGGGCTTTCCCTACGTCGAGCATCACGACTTCACCCGCGTCGCGGACCGTTGGTGGGGCTACATCAGCAGGATCTAGTCGGGCGGCGCGTATCTTGGGGCTCGGGGATTCATGAAGCGAGGCCGCTCGCGACGTCGGGACGTGAACTTTGTGTAAGATGCGCTGGGTCGCGGTCCTTTAGGACCGTCGCGAGGCGGGAGAGGTTTAGATGCTGGTTCGTAGCTTGGTGGTCATCCTTTGTCTGCTCGTCGCCGCCTGTGGCGGCGACTCCACGAGCGGCTCGAGCTCGTCTGGCGAACCTGGGCAGACCCCAGATGGGTCGAGCGAGCAGGACGGGATCGTCAGCGTCGACACCCAAGGGCCGCCGCAGACGGACGACGCGACCGAGCCTGTGCCAATCGAGTGTGACGACTCGGGGCCCTGCGTCATCTCTGCGACCCGGGTTGGCGACGCCTGCGAGGTTGTCCACGCGGCCGCCGGGACGCCGTGCGATGACGCGAACTCGGAGACCGTCAACGACGTCTGCGATGGCGCGGGCGTGTGCGCCGGGCTGCTCTTCGACTGTGAAGACCAGCTGGTCGGACCCACCGGGTGGTTTGACTGGGAGAGCGCCGATCCTCTGAGCGGGCTCTTCGAGTTCGGCCAGACCCACGTGACTCGAGAGAACGAAGACCGGCTCGCGCCTCCGGTCACAGCCGAGCGGGAGACCCTGCTCCTCTTCTCCCCGGACCAGGCGCCATCCCAGGCCGCCGTGATGCAGGTCCAGGCCATCCTCGATGACGAGCCGCTTGGTGTGCTGGTGATGAACCCGCCGAGCGCGTTGCCGACGGCGCTCGAGCAGGGGCTCACCCAAGTCGAACTGGAGCCGTACAGCGCCACGGCCTGGAGCGCCACGCTGCCCTGGACCTGGATGCGACCCGGGACGATCTTGCGGGTTGGTCTTGAGGACGGAGAGACACGAAAGCTCGTCTCGTACGCCCTGGACGACCTGGGCTCTCCTCACCAATTCACCCTGACGCGCACCCACATGGTGCTCTTCGGCGAGCCCGACTTCGAGGTGGTCCCGCCGCAGCCCGCGGCGAAGGTCGCGGCGGATATGGCCCCGTGGGTGCCGGGCGCGGAGCTCCGGTGGGTCGACACCTCTCCCTGGCGCCTGGACAAGGTCGTGGTGAACACCGCCGTCGGACCCCGGTGGGCCCACGACGAGGACGAGCGCCTGGCCATCACGACCGATGGCAGCAGGTGGAACATCATCAAACACCAGGGCGCGCTCCGCTTGAGCCTGGCGAACACCGGTCGCGGCTTGCGAATGACCGGAGGGTCTCAGGGCGACAGCTCGCCGTATAGCTACGGGACCTCCATGGTCCAGGGCTGGGTGCGCCTGGGCGACGGGACCTACACCGACATCAACAACGCGGGCCTCGCCGCCGGCTGGACGGGTTGGTCTGGCATGTGGCTCAACGAGTGCGGAAACGGCTTCATCCATGAGGTCGGTCACAGCTTCACCCTGGCTCACTTCACGAACGGCACCTCCGCCTCCTGGGGGATCGCCGAGGAGTATCCCCAGGACGGGGTGAACCTGGGGAATCACCCGTGGGGCTATGACAGCGTCCGTCGACGCTTCAGGACCTGGTACCGGGTGAACGCCTCGGGGCCGGTGGTCGAGAACGGCGACCTGGTCGGGAAGCGTGACCCCATGAACGGCGGAGAGTCCTCGAACTCCGTGAGCTGCTATCCCCAGTACAGCGCCTATCAGATGCTGCGCTCCCAGGCCTGGCTCCAGGCCAGCCCCACGCTGATGTCCATCGACGACGTCCCGAGCGTCTACCGCTGGAGCACGGACGAGCACGACTACGTGGCCGAGGCGCCGGAGCAGGCGAACCAGGCGCCCATCGCCGTGGGCGGCCCGGCGATCACCCTCATCGGCACCCTGGGCAACGTCGATGAGGTCTGCCAGACCTACCCGCCGGTGCACATCCCCGAGGGCAACGTCTTCGCCCTGCCCGACCCGGAGGACCTGGGTCTCCCGGGGATCTACGACGGCGCCCAGTGGTTCCTTCAGATCGACTACGCGGACGGCTCAAGCGAGCGGGCGCTCATCGCCCACGGCGCCATCGATCTTGAGGACACGAGCCTCGCGCTCTACTCCGTGAACCTGGACGCGACGCGCGCTCCGACGGTCGCGTCGCTCCACCGCAGCGCCTCCGCCTATCCGGACGTAGACGTCGAGGGCGCGGAGCTCATCCACGTACGGCAGATCAGCCCGGGTCCGAAGACGATGAAGCCGGTGCTTCGCGTGGGCCGCGGCCACCTCCCGAACGACGAGCTGCGCCTGAACCACCTCTGCGATGAGGGCGTGAACTGCGCGACTCGGACCGCGTCCGCGACCTTCCCCTCCCACGACGTCGCCGTGAGCTTCTCGCCCGTCGACGCGCCCCAGGCTCCCGGCCTGTGCTCGGAGCACGGCGATGTGAGCGTGTGGAAGATCCCCGTGGTGTCGGACACGGGTGAGGCGGCCATCGTGACGGCACACGCCCAGCGTCTGCTCAGCGCCGCACCCCACGAGGTCCTCGTCCCCGCCCACGACATGACCAAGTGGCTCAGCGCCCAGAACCTCCAGCAGGGCTTGCGGGTCTGGATGCCCTTTGAGGCGAACAGCGGGCTCGCGGCCGGGACCTACACCACCGAGGGCACGTTCGATGTCCAGGTCATGCGCGACGGAGTGGCGGCTGAGACCCTGCCCATCCGGGTGAACCTCACGGTCCACGCGGTGGAGACGATCACCATTCCGCCGAACTACCAGAGCGCCGGCGTCGCCATCCCGGAGGGCGACCCCGACTCCTCCATCTACTACGTGTTCGAGGACCCTCAGATAGGCCCGGCGGGCTCGAAGTGGTGGGGAGACGGCTCGGGGAACCTGATCCACGTCCCGGTCCAGGACCAGGAGACTGGCGAGATGAAGACGCTCCAGCTCCGGGCCCACAAGGTGGCCTGCGGGGACTGGTGGGAGATCAACACGGGGCAGTCCGCCGACTGGGGCTGTACCCACTCGGCTCACCTGGCGCTCGAGCCGGATGCCAACGGCGATCTGGTCTCAGGCCACACCTACGCGAGCCCGGGCTCTCACCCCGTGATCCTTCGAGCCCTTCGGTGGCACCAGCCCAACGCGGGCCAGGTCCTGGGCGTCCTGGCGCTGCGGATCGAGCACACCGCGCCCTGAACGAGCGCCCTACTCGATGACGAGAAGGACCCAGTCCTTCCCGTTCGTCTGGTCCTGAATGACGCTCGCGGTGAGCCCCTTCTCCGCGAACCCGGTCACGGTGAACTTCGCGGGGTCTCCGGGGCTCACGAGATTGTTGGAGTCGATGAGGACGATCGAGGCCGGTCCCCCCTCGTATTGGGAGCCGTCGACCTCGACGGCGAGGTTCGAGAGGTTCATCCAACCCGGGACGTTGATCGTGCTCACGCCGGTCTCATCGAGGACGAAGCGGAAGAGCCCCTTCGGACCGCCCGCCGTGTTCAGGCGCACCATGGAGACGTTGGCGTCATCGCCGATGATCTCGAACACCGTCGGCGTGTTGCTTCCCACGTAGATCTGACCGGAGAGCGCGACGGTCCCGCCCGTGATCCGCATATCCGTGTTCACGATGAGGATGTTGGTGGGGACGCCCCCGGTGAAGGCCATGGACCCCGAGCTCACCTCGATGAGACCGCCGCCTGAAATGGTCCGCGTCACGCCCGACATGTCGCGGGTCAA